>NZ_JAMYRB010000017.1:0-132837 GCF_040321165.1 Mesorhizobium sp. M0500 | reverse complement strand
GGCTCTCGGGATTGTTGACGAGTTGATCGGCCGTCGACTGCCGGACATAGACATAGGCACCGCGCGCGAGATGTTCAGCGGTGATGATCTGCCTCCCGTCCCGTCTGGCTCACCACCGCTTCCCTCAGCAAGGTCTCGATCAGCGGGAGGGTGCGTTCCCGGACTTCGCCTGGAAGACTCGATGGCGGAGCCTTCTTGGAAAACAGGTCTGGCTGGTCGGTTCGGCATTGCCTGCGCTGCATGGTCGTCTCCTGGCTGGCGTGAGTCGCTCTGCAGAAAACGCAGACATGCATCGACCTCGCGGCGCAGGTCGCGCAGGCATGAAAGGGGAAAACGGGGCGCCTCGCGAACCGCCATCGTCAGGGCGATCTCTTCCGTCATCCAGATCGGAATCAGCGCCAGGCTGCCATCCGGTTGTCGCCCGACATAGGCCGGCTCACCGCAATAACGCTGACGGCCTGTGACGAAAATCTCCCCGCCCGAACGTGGATGAAAGGCGTAACGGACAATCTTCTTTGCCTCGCCATCCTGATAACGGGCATTATGAGCCCAGTCCGACCGGCCTGGGCAAGAGTTGGATCGCCTGCGCGCTGGGCCATAAAGCCTGCCGCGAACGAGATTGCGGTAATGGCGCCGAGCCGGGGATCGACATGAGTATGCGGCATGCTTGGCTTTGACGTGCATCTGCGACAAGCTGGCGCCCAAGCTCGGTGGCACGGATGCGAATGCTGCGCCAAGCTTCCAACATCGGTAGCACGACAGCAAGCTCGCTCTGATCGATCACCTCGATGTCCCGACAAAGCCGTGCCCGAAGGAGGCTCGGAAAATCAAGGTCGCGGGCTCAGTCATCGCGGATTTCAGGCGCTGACGGTTTGAAGGATGATTTTGAAGGGGTTCGTGCCAAAGCTAGAACGCCGCTGTTGGACGACAGCATGCCGCCGTCGAAACGGGCGACGACGGACTTGCCGCCGACTGATGACAAACCGCTCAGCGGCAGCGTAAGATCGTTCATGGTGGGTGTGGTCTCCAGGAAATGTTCGGATCGGCTGAAGCAACCAAATCCTACGCCATCTCAATGGCTTGCGCCCCATCCACCAACCCCCATGAATTTTTCACGCTAAGAAAACGAGACTGGGCAAATAGATGGATGCGACCCGAAAATTCTCAACAATGGTGACCGACGATCTTATCGACGGATATGGGCACATGAATATGGTGCACTATCTGGGAGCTTTCAGTAGAGCTGCGGATGTACGGCTCGACGCCGCGATACGTCCAAGTCCGGATGGCTCGATTATCTCCGGCCTCGTCACTGCCGAAGCGCGGGTCGCTTACAAGAAAGAAGCGATGCGCGGCGACGAGTTGCTCCTCACTACTTGGATAGCCGACCTTGACGAAAAGCGTGTCCATGTCGCGCAAGCGATGGTGCGTGGAGACGGAACGTTACTATCGACAGCTGAACAGCTTTTTCTGAATTTCAACCTGCTATCGCGGCGCGTAGAACCATTCCTGCCGGATGTGATGGCCGAGCTTGGACGCCGTGTCGAGGCGGACAGCGGTACATTCGACCCGGGCATTGTCAGTCGCCGAATGGGTATACCGAGAATAGGTTGAATTTACCTGATCTTTGTCAGTCTGTATCCGCGGCACCTTCATGCGTGTTCGTGAGGAATTATCAAAGCTGAGACGGGCGTCGTCGCCCGGTCGCCATGATTCTGCATCCCGGCAAGACGCCGACGGGCAAGGAGATCCGTGGCCATCTGCGCCGTCTTGTGCGGCGCATCCGCGCCCGCTGGCCGACCACCCGTATCCTGGTGCGTGGCGATGGCCATTACGGCCGGGCGCAAGTCACGGCTTGGGGCGAGGGACAACGGCATCGACTACATCTTCGGACTGCCCGGCAACACGGTTCTCCAGCGGCTCGTCGACGAGAGCGCCGACGACGTCCGCACCCGCCGCGCGAGCGGCTATGCCGAGACCCACTACAACGCGAAGTCCTGGAACCTTGAGCGTCGCGTCTGCGCCCGCATCGAGGCAACCGCGACGGGCCTCGACATCCGCTTCGTCGTCACCAATCTCGACAGGCTCGGCCGAGCACCTCTACGACGTGATCTACTGCGCCCGCGGCCCGGCGGAGAACCTGATCAAGATGCACAAGAGCCAACTTGCCTCCGACCGCACCGGCTGCCGTTCGCCGATCGCCAACCAGGTCCGCCTCGTCCTGCACACTGTCGCATACTGGCTGATGCTCACCCTGCGCCAGGCGGTGCCCACATCCCATCATCTCGGCAGAGCCGAGTTCGCCACGTTGCGGCTCAGGCTCCTCAAGCTCGGCGCCCGCGTCATCGAAACCGTCTCGGGCGTCCGCCTGGCCTTCGCCGCCGCCTGTCCCGAGGCCTGTTGCGGGCGCTCGCCAGCAATCTGCAGCCCGCTGGACCATGACCGCCGGGGCAGCAGCCCCCGTTGAACCAGACAACTTCAAACCCCCGCGCGTTCACAAGTCCAGACACAGCCGCGGTGAAAAAGACGCCCCGCCGCCACCTGTCGGCCGATTAGCGCCAAACAAACCCAGAGGCGTCATGAATAAGACGGGCTTCTGTAACGGGCCTCGTCTTGTCAATCTCTCGTAACTTATCCGCTGCCGCGGTCTTGCTTCTGTCCGCAGTCGGCGCTTTGGCCGCTCCCCGGCCTCAATCGCGACCGCGACATGATCGCGGCGCGTAGGATCTGATCGGGATCGGCTGGCCAATCTAGGGACGCGCAGTCATCAAACGAGCCGCTCCCGTCACCGTCCCGGCAAGGGACGTCGTAACGGCAGGAACTGGTGTCGATGCCCGCCGTGGTCCTCCTTATCCTTATCCTCTTATCGAACGCTTCACGACACGACTGCAGAAGGACGGGCTGTCGGCAGAAAGCGCTCAGCGCTGCGCATCATCTGGTGCAGAACCACCGCCAGCTTGCGCGCAAGTGCAAGCTTGGCCTTTCGCATCCCGCCCCGCTTCGCCACCGCAAGCGCCAGGACTTCAAGGCCGAGCTCTTGACCGGTCGCGTCAGCATCACGTTGGCCGCCTCGTAGAGCGCCACACGCACCCCATGGTCACCGACCTTGGAGACGCGCCCCGTCACGTCTGTCTCACCAGACGGATACTTCCTGGGCGTCAGGCCAAAATGGGCGCCCACCATCCGGGACGAGCGAAACCGCGGCGGGTCGTCGATGGCCGCCGAAAATGTCAGCGCTACCAAAGCCCCGACCCCCGGCACGCCCATCAGGTTGCGCACCTGCGCATCGCGACGTGCCAACCGACAAGACGCTTCTCGATCGTCTTGAACTCGCACAGCAGCACCGCACGGGTATTGAGAAGAGCCTCGACAATCTGCTGCAGCGTGTCATGGTGGGCGACCAGTTCGCGAACCCGCCGCTCAAACGTCGCCCGCTATGAGAAGGGCGCCATGATCTCCCTCAAACCGCAGATTTGCCGAATGGGGCGAGGTCTTCGGGCCACCCTGTCGCCCTAACCGCAGTTCTTGATCGCCTGCTTCACCACGCCGTCGTTATCCAGATCGAGGGATCAAGCTACCGCCTTCGGCAGCACGCCATCTCGTCCCCGAGTCTGGCTCTAGATCGGGTAACGGGCCTCTGGCGCCGCGGCCAGACTTTCGGTTGAGGCGGTCGTCCCTCACAATGATGGTGTGAACGGCTTCATGGCCGAAGCCAGCGCCAAACATCAAGGAGAGACGACCGTGGATTGTTATGCCGGGATTGATGTGTGATTGGAATGCTCAAGTGTCTGTGTGCTTGATGGGAAGCGAAGGTGGTGAGCCAGCCGGAGACGCTAATTGCCTGGTTTTCGGCGCTCGAAGTACCGGTTGCCTAGATTGGCCTTGAGGCAGGCCCGCTGTCGCAATGGCTATTTGCTGGGCCGCAGGCGTCCGGCCTGGCAGTGGAGCCACGTGCGCGACGCCTTCAAGGCGATGTCGGTGAAGACGGATCGCAAAGATGCGCGCGGCATTGCACAGCTCATGCGGCTTGGCTGGTTCCGCCCATGCACTGCAAGTCACTGCCGGCACAGGAGGTCCGCGCCCCTGCTGACCCGCGCAAGCTCCTGCAGTCGAAGCGGCACGATGTCGAGATGAGCATCCGGGGGGTCTTGCGCGGCTTTGGCCTGAAGGTCGGCCCGTCGACCCCGAAGATGGTTAGCCGCTACAATCAATATTTGACGACCGCCCGGAGGCGCATTATGAATCCGCCCGATTCGATGCGCGATGAGCATTTGAAAAGCCCATGACCATGAACGATTCCGGTCTGACGCGTCTGCGGTGACGATTGTCTCTCAGTGAGTTGAGAGGGTAAAAAGAACTAGGAAGTCGGTCTAGATTAATCTTCTCGAAAGCTTGACCGAACCGCACTGCGCCTGTTGCTCGGCCATTTCTGGCTCGGGCGCAACGATTCACATCGCGTCGGCGTCCACCACGAAGATATGGCCGGACATTCGCTTGCCAGTGTCCGAGACAAGGAAGAGGATCATGGCTGCAATATCATCCGGTAGCACACCCGTCCCCATAGACGACTCCGCCATCCAGCGGGCGCGGATCTCCTCGCGGTCGACGGCCAGATGAGAAGCTTTCTCGGCGATCAGCCGCTCCAGACGATCGCCTTCGACAAAACCTGGGCAAATGACATTGACGCGTATTTGTGAAGGGCCCAGCTCCTTTGCAAGGCTCTTGGCCAGTCCGATAACGCCCCATTTCGAAGCGTTGTAGGGTGAACGTCGCGCATAACCCTCCAGACCCGCGGTCGACGATATATTGACGATTGCTCCGCCACCCGCCTGCCGCATGAGAGGCGCGGCAAGACGGGCAAGCACGAAATGGCTGGTAAGATTGATCGCCAACGTCCGGTTCCAAGCGTCCAGCGTCATGGATTCTGCCGATTCGATCGGACCTGCTATCCCGGCATTGTTGATCAGGATGTCGATCCCACCCAGCCGCTCGACCGCAGTTGCGAAGAAGCGCTCAGTATCGGTCGCATCGGCAAGGTCACAACACGTCGCGCCAATGGCGGGATGACGGTGTCTCATCTCTGCAATCTTCAGTTGATCAACGTCGCACACCTCCACCCGTGCTCCAGCTTCCGCAAGTGTCTCGGCGATAACACGACCAATACCGGAGGCCGCGGCGGAGACGATAACTCGGCGACCAGAGAGGGAGAGGGATGGGGTCATTGTGCTGCCGCCCAAATTTCTAGAGGTCCGAGACACAGTCTCTGCGAGCGTCGCTAACGTCAAATGTTGTTTATAGATTCGAGCCATCTCGCATTCAGATGCTCTACCGCGCCGACGTCACACGGTCCGAGATGGCTGTGTGTAGTCGCAGGTCGGAGATCTCCTCCCTGCGACGGGGCGGTAGAGCATCTGAATGCGAGATGGCTCGAATCTATGAACCTTTTGCGTGAGATCCTGATCCTCTACATAACCTCCGATTGGCACAATGACCTCAACGCTATCCGTCTCTGGCCGCTATAATCTCTGACGTACCTCTGGATTGGTCTTGCTATTTTTGTCCGGCGCACCAAGGGCAAGCGTGATCGGGTGGCACCGCTCCTCGAGGAGACCGGCGCTGCGGTCGCCGACTACATCCTGCGCGCTCGACCGAAGGTGGATAGTCCGTATCTGTTCCTGTCCTTCACGCCGCCCGTGGGACCGTTCAAGTGCGCGTCGCCTGTTTCGAGGATCGTGCGAAAGCGGTTGCGGCATGGCGGGTCGAACTCGGGCGGGTCGCAGGTGCGCATCTCCTGCGCCACAGCCTTGCCACCCAACTCGTCAGGCAGCGAAGGCCGATCAACGAGGTCGCCGATCTTCTCGGGCACCGGAGCATCAACACAACGGCGCTGTACGTAAAGGTCGCGGCCTCGCAGCTCGCCGAGGTCGCACTCCCTTTTCCGGGAGGCGTCGCATGACCGCCTTTGCCCGATTCCTCGGCGAGAAGGCCGAGCGTTACATCGAACTGCGCCGCTCCTTCGGCTACGCCTTCAGCAAGCAAGCTGGCACGTTGCGGGCTTTCGTCCGCTACGTTGAGCGCGCTCAGCTCGATGCGCCCGCCACCCGGACGATGGCGCTGGATTTCGCCTTGTCGTTCGGCGCGCCGCCAACAGCCGCGCCACCCGTCACGGCGTGCTTCGCCGATTCTACGAGTATCTCGCTTTCTATGACGTCCGAACCGAGGCCTTGGAGCGCAGAGCTTTCCCCAGATCCAGAGCGATTCCGCCTCCGCGTATTCTCAGCGAGGCTGAGTTGGCGTCGCTCACCGACGCATGCGCCCGCATTTCGCAGGCACCCCGCTCAGAGGGCGGACCATGGCGACGCTGATCGGATTGTTGGCGAGTTCGGGGCTGCGATCGGGCGAAGTGGTCCCGCTTGATCGTTCCGACGTCGATCTGGCCAACGGGGTCCTCCTCATTCGGAAGACGAAGTTCCGCAAGGATCGTCTCGTTCCAGTTCACACGACAACCCAGGCTGCCCTTGGTTGCTATGCCCGTGAGCGCGATGCCGCTTTTCCCATGCCCAAGGATCAGGCCTTCTTCCTCAGTTCCCGGGGCAACGGCCTTTCGGCGACTGGCCTGCAAAACGGCTTTGCTGAGGTCCGTAAGCTCGCGGGCCTTGATGGCGGCAAGCCGTTAAGGCCGCACGATCTCAGGCACCGGTTCGCCGTGACCCGCCTCAGCCTCTGGCACCAACAGCGCGCCAACGTTCAGGCGCTTCTGCCTCTGCTTGCCACTTATCTCGGCCACGCCAGCTACAGCGACACGGCCTACTACCTCACTGGCTCTGCGGATCTTCTCGCTATTGCGGCGGAGCGCGCCTTCCTCGATGAAGGTGCAGCATGAGCGAACATTTGCTCCTGGCCCCGCTCCTGGAGTCCTATTTTCGCCGGCGCTTGACCAAGCAGCGCAACGCGACTCCCGCGACCGTGGCCAGCTATCGCGACGCCTTGCGCATGCTGATCCTCTTTGCCGCCGCCCGGTTGCGGAAGAAGCCGGCGGCGTTGACGCTCGAAGAGCTTGATCGAGACCTTGTTCTCGCTTTTCTCGACGAACTCGAGGAGAAGCGGAACAATTCCGTCGCCACGCGCAACGCCCGCCTGGCCGCGATCCGATCTTTCTTCCACCACGTCGCTGCCGCCGACCCGGCGTCCTTCGGCGTCGCCCAACGCGTGCTGACGATTCCCATTAAACGGACGCACATTGAGGTGACGTACCACCTCACCACGGCCGAAGTGGACACCCTCATCGCGGCGCCCGATCCACAGACGCGCCGTGGTCGGCGCGACCGAGCCTTTCTGCTCTTCTTGGCACGGACCGGCGCCCGGGTCTCCGAAGCCACCGGCGTCAACGCAAACGACCTTCAGTTGGAGCGGCCGCACCCGCAAGTGCTGCTGCGCGGCAAGGGGCGCAGAGACCGCGTCGTCCCCATTCCTAAGGACCTGGCGCGAGCGCTGACAACCTTGTTGAGCGAGCGCGGGATCGCCCATCACGAGCCGCGACCGATATTCGTCGGCGCCCGCAACGAGCGCCTGACTCGTTTCGGAGCCACGCCACATAACCATTCGCCGGCGATCTTTATGTCTTCCGCGGCCGCAGCGGCAATCTGGTCAAGATTATCTGGCATGATGGGCTCGGCATGTCGCTGTATGCAAAACGGCTCGAGAAGGGCCGGTTTCTATGGCCGTCGCCGGCGGACGGCACGGTTTCCATATCACCGGCACAGCTCGCCTACATGCTCGACGGGATCGATTGGCGCGTCACACGTTCCGCCCTGAGCTCGCGGGCTGAGTTTTTCTTTGAGTTTGCGCCATTTTCCGCGAGTCAGCGGACGCGTTTTATGATTCAGTCCAGGGCATGGTTGCCACCGCCCAGGATGCCGTTCCGGACGATATCGGCGCGCTGAGGGCAGCGCTGACCGCGGCGCTGGCCAGAGCCGAAGACGAGGCCGCCCGCGCTGCGCTGGTCGAGGCCGAACTGGCGGTCGCCAGGGCCAAGGCATCGGATGATGCGGCGCTGATCGCCCATCAGCATCTGCCAATCCGGAAGCTGCAGCGGGCGCTGCATGGTCAGAGTTCTGGACGTTCCGCCCGCCTGCACGACCAGATGGAGCTCACCTTCGAGGAACTCGAGAGCACGGCAACGGAAAGACGAGATCGCCGCCGAACAGGCAGCGGCGCGGACCACCGAGGTGGCGCCTTACATGCGCAAACGACCGGCGCGCCAGCCATTTCCCGAGCATCTGCCGCGCGAACGCGGGCCGGCGCCGACCGCTTACCATTGCTGCGGCGGTCATTGGCTGCGCAAGCTGGGTGAGGATATCACCGAGACGCTGGAGGTGGTGCCGCGGCAATGGAAGGTGATCCAGCACGTGCGGGAGAAGATCCTATGGGCGACTGGATAGCAGCCACCGCTCTTGCGAATGTGTGGTTGTTACAAACACCACTCGGGAGCCAGGCATGCAAACCGGTCAATTTGAAACTTCGATCGCCATTCGCACCGAACTCTGCGCGATCTTCGTGTCGCTGGAATTGAGCAGAACACGGTGGTTGATCACATCTCTTTCGCCGGGAGGGGGAGAGAAAATGTCGAAGCACTCAGTTCTGGGAGGCGATGTTGCGGATCTCCTGAAAAGGCTCGCAGAACTCCAACAGAAGGGGCGATCGCGCACCGGCAAAACGTACCCCGTGGTCGTCATCCAAGAAGCCGGTCTCGACGGATTCTGGATCCACCGCACACTTGAGAAGAATGGAATAGAAAGCTGGGTAGTTGATCCTGCTTCGGTTCTGACGTCCCGAAAACATCGGCGGGCGAAGACCGATAAAATTGATGGGGAAACCTTGGTGCGGACGCTTCTGGCCTACAAGCGAGGTGAACCAAGGGTGTGTGCGATGGTCAGGGTTCCCACTCGTGATGAAGAGGATCGTCGTCGAATCTGCCGAGAGCGAAAGACGCTGATCGCAGAGAGAATCCTGCACGTAAACCGGATCAAAGGCTTGCTGTTCGCACAAGGAATTGGCGACTACGAACCGATCTACCGAAATCGCCGCGCTCGACTGGAGGAACTGCGAACGGGCGACGGACACCCGCTGCCACGTCAAGTTAAAGCACAGATTTTACGGGAACTTGATCGTCTCGAAATCCTCCTCGCACAGATCAAGGAGGTTGAAGCAGAACGGGACGCGTTGCTCAATGTCGCGAGCGACTCTATGCCAAACCCGGCGTCCATGATCGTGCAGCTTAAGGGTATTGGTGCTGAAGTCGCTGCGGTTCTCTGGTCGGAGGGGCTCTTCCGCAGCTTCGATAATCGCCGCCAAGTCGCTGCCTATGCTGGCCTGGCGCCTACCCCTTGGCAGAGTGGCTCTGTAGATCATGAACAAGGTGTCGGGAAGGCTGGTAACCCGCGACTTCGGACAGTCATGATCCAGCTGGCATGGCTATGGCTACACCATCAGCCGAATTCGGCCCTCAGCACATGGTTCATGGAGCGCGTGCAACGAAACGGCGGACGCGGGAAGAAAACCGCGATAGTCGCGCTGGCAAGAAAGCTTCTTGTAGCTCTCTGGAAATATGCCGTTCATGGAGTGGTCATTGAAGGCGCAAAGCTGAAGGCGGCCTGATTGATGAAAATCGCCTCAATCTCCCGCAGTGGTGCGGGCAGATCCAGACAGGACAAACCGAAGGGTGAATATGGCGTCACGCGCCGACGAGAAGAAGGGTTTTGTCCTACCGAGCCTCCGCCTACGAAAGAGGGATTTTGGTGCGGCCGATAAAAAGCGGCGACCGTATGTGAGTTTGGACTGGTGGAAGTGCTCCAGTCAGATGTTGAGCTCGAGCCTGGATACTGGATCGATGGGAGTGCCGAACATGCGTTTTTGAACCCGCTTTACATTGACGGGCCCATGTGAGTTCACCTGCCGCGACTGCGAGGCGATTAGCCAGGCTCCGGCGCCGTTCCACGCCACCCGCGCGGCTGGGCCGGTCCTGGCCTGCCGGCGATGATCCTGTTCGAGAAGTTCGGCCAGCATCAGCCGCTCAACCGGCAGGCTGAACGCTATGCCCGCGAAGGCGTGCCGCTCAGCCTGTCGACGCTCGCCGACCAGGTCGGCGCCCGCGCCGCGGCGCTGATGCCGCTGTTCAAGCGGCTCGAAGCCCATGTGCTGGCCGCTTCACGTCTGCACGGCGAGGACACGACGGTGCCGATCCTGGCCAAGGGCAAGACCGATACCGACCGATTATGGACCTATGTGCGTGATTATGCGCACCCGATGATTATGCGCAGCTCATCGGGACAGGAGCGTATAACGATCGGTTTCCCGAACGATTTCCAACTGGTCCGGCGGTCGACACCGGCTTTGACTGGCCGTCATGGGCTGCAGCCGGTTGACCGTACGCTCCTTCATGGCGAGACCGCCTGAAGGCATATGTGCGTCGTGGCGGGGCTCTCATGACCCAGCCATAGGGCAATGAGGCTGATGTCGACGCCGGACTGCAGAAGATGCATTGCCGTGGTATGGCGGATGGTGTGAGGCGAAATCGAGCGACGCGCCAGTTGCGGGTAACGTTCCGCGGCGGCCGAGACCGCAAGTTTAAGGCGCTGGGTGACGTTCGAACGCGCCATGCATCTTCCGCCTCGGTTCGGAAACAGGAAGTTCTCCTCGCCGGCGTAGTCCAACCGGCGCTTCCAGCTACGGATCAGGTTGGCGGTCGTACGCCAGAGCGGCACGGTGCGGTCTTTGCGCCCCTTTCCATGCAGGTGCGCGACCGCCGAGCCATCGACGGCGACCTCGCCGACGCGCAGGCCGATGGCTTCAGACACGCGGGCGCCGGTGTTGTACATCAGACTGAACAGTGCGCTCACCTGCCCATGTCCGCGCATCCGGCGCCTCAAGGATCGCCTGCATCTCCTCGCGTGACAAAAATCCCAGGACCGGCTGGTCGAACCGTTTCATCGGAATGGCCAGCACCTGTTCGATGACGGGGAGCGCGGTCAGATCGTAGTGGGCGGCATACTTAAGCAAAGAGCGAAGTGCCGCCAGGCGGGCGTTGCGAGTACGGGCGCCGTTGCTCCGCTCCTTCTCCAAGTGGTCGAGGAAGCTCAGGATCAACTGCGCATCGAGGTAGGCCAGGGTCAGCCGGGTGGGCGCCTTTCCAATCGTCGCCTCGGCGAAGTCAAGCAACAATCGGAGGTATCGCGGTAGGCGGCGATGGTGCGCGAACTGACGGCCCGCTGATTGCCCAGATGCTCGACGAAAAAGCGTTGCAGCAGGATGGGGAAGGACGATGCCAGCTTGGGGTCAGTCATGATGACCCCCTCCAACGGTAGAGGCGAACAGCTCGAACCGTTTGCCAGCGACCACCATGAGTTCCGGGACGCCGGTCAAATACCAATAAGTATCGGAAATCTTGGCGTGGCCGACATAGGTCGAGAGCGCCGCCATGGCGTTGTCGATATCGGCGCCATGCTCGTGCCAGAGCTGGATACGGCGGCAAATGAAGGTGTGGCGCAGGTCGTGAATACGCACCTTGCCATGGCCGCCCCGCGCGGTCCAACCAAGGTTGGTGCGAAGCTTCTGGAAAACCTTATTGATCCTCCGCTTCGCGATGAATCCGCCCGCCGGAGACAGGAACAGCGGTGAGTCCTCGGTGCGTGCACCATGACGCGCCCGAACCGCCAGATAGCGCCGTAGCTTGGCTACGACGGTGGCGTGTAGGGGCACATGCCTGGATTTGCAGAACTTCGTGTTCCGAACCGTAAGGAACGCTCCATCGAGATTGAGATCGCTGCAGCGCAGGTGAAGTGCTTCTGACCGGCGGAGATCCTTAGCGGCGATCAGCCCAAAGATCGTCGTGTAGGTTGCCGGCCGCAATCCGCCCTCTGGGGCGAGGCGCGAAGCAGTGGTCACAAGGTCGCAGATCTCCTGCTCCGAATAGATGTGCGGTGCGAGGCGGCGATGTGAACGACCAAAGGTCGCGGTTTGTGGGAACTCGGTGCCGGGATCGAGCCGGGCAAGATACCTCGCGAACGGGCGAAGGGCCTCGAGGCGCCGGGCCCATGAGAAAGGACTGGCCCGTTTGGCCTGGCCTTGCACCCAGTTCAGGACGATATCGCTAGTGAGCGGGCCACTATGACCGCGCTCGTCGGCAAACAAGGCGAAGGCGGTGATTTGATGGCCCCGCATCCTGAGGGCGAAACCAAGGGCGCGGCGTTCGGACAAATAGTCCTCTGCCAGCGAGAGCATGGTGCGCGCGCCGGTCATTGCGCGCTCCCCGGCCAGGGTAGGGCCACGGCTGCAAGATTGGTCAGATCGACCTTTGCGTAAATGGCGGACGTGTCGAGGCTTCGATGCCGCAGGATGTCCGCAATCTCCTTCATCGGCGCGCCGGCGCGCCGAAGTCGGCTCGCCATGCTGTGGCGGAGAATGTGGACACCGGTCCGCGCGCTACCATGCAATACTCGCGCAAGGCGGCCTTCGCCGGGCTTCACCGGATGGGTACTCTCAAACCAGCCCAAGCTGCTGTGGTAGAAGAGCCAAGATGCTCGTCGCTATGGGCGGCTATCTCATCCGCAGAAACGCTCATCCTGAATTTCAAAACAGATGGGGTGATTGGGTCTGGGCCGAACCCGGATGCGGGCGGCTGCTCCTATTGGGATGTTAGAACGTGGTCGCTTTGGAAGGCCACAAACATCGGGAAGGAGCAGCCATGAAGTATTTTGCCGGACTTGACGTGTCTTTGGAAGAGACCGCGATCTGCATTGTGGACGAGAGCGGCCGAATCATGAAGGAAATGCGTTGCGCGAGCGAGCCTGAAGCTTTGAGTGGAGCGCTGGGCAATGCCTTTGGCCAATGTTAGGCTATAAAATCTTGCGTCGACGTGTTTCAGATATGTTCGGTGCCGGCTGCATCAGCGCCCCATTGGTCGAGGGCCGCCGTAACCGTCCAAGATGGTCGCCGGCATCAACAACAATGATCTGACCAGTAATGTTTGATGCTTCCGTCAGGAAGAACAGCGCAGCCTCGGACATCTGTTCCGGTGTGCCTGCCTGGCGTAGAGGCGTACGCTGTGCCTCGTCTTCTTTCATCTTGTTGTATTCAATTTCGCCGATGCCATTTAGCATCCAACGGGTTTGGATGAAGCCGGGGCAAATGGTGTTCACCCGAACGGCAGGGCTGAGCCAGCGTGCGAGCGTCACGGTAAGAGTATTTAAGGCGCCCTTCGACAGCGCATAGGGCACTGAGCTGCCGTCGCCGGTAAGGGCGGCATTGCTGGACACATTTACGATCGCGCCGCGTTCTTCGCTTTCCTCCCATAGTCTCTTCATGGCCGGAAACACAGCACGGCTCATCATGAAAGCGCCGGTGGTGTTCACGCGAAATATGCGGTCGAAATCTTCTGGTGTAACGTCTTCAAGGTCGCCGTCTTTTTGGAACTTTGTGGTGGCAGCGTTGTTGATAAGGCCGTCGATGCGTCCCCATTTGCTCAGAGTCTCGGCGACAAGTTTGCGGCAATCTGCATCTTGCCCCACGTCGGCCTGCACAACGATTGCTTCAACACCTTGTGCTTTAACTTTGGCATAAGTCTCACCGGCTTCCTTCTTGCTTCTACTATAGTTTATCGTAACGTTCCATCCCCGCGTTGCGAGATCGATGGCGCAACTCGCGCCCATGCCGGTTGCAGACCCTGTCACAATTGCCACTTTGGTCATGGTTTTTTCCTTTAAAAAATTGACCCCGCTCTATGAAGCTAGTGAGCGCAGTTAGGTTGGCTCGTGGAATGTGATTCGGGCGGCGCCCATTTGCCTTGAATTTGAGTCTCTTTCAGCGCCTCATGCGATAAGTTAAGTCTTGGAGCAAAAGTCGTAAACGACAGCACATCATGTATACAAGGTTTGGGCTTGTTCCTCTTACATCGCGACATTGGTGCTCCAATTTTGACAACCTAAGTCCTCCTTTCTATTGGTGTCACATAAGTCGGTAGGACTGGAGACCGTGCAGTTAAGATAGACCTCCTGGGATTTGAGCTGGCGACATTTCCTCTCAGCCGAGGCGTAGGCCGAAGCCACTTTGCCTTGTGGACAGTCCTGGGTGCATGCCGCGCATTGTCGTTCGCCTGATTTGAATGCTATGCTAGCATCTCCTTACCTTTCGTCAAATCTAAACTCGCATAGAATTGTTAAATTCTGATGCAATATTTAAGAAACGTGTCATTGTTTGCATGGCTCTTGCCGCGCAAGAGAGAACCTGATTTTTTCACCTCCCGATCGGGTGCGGTCATGTGTCCGGCGTGTTGATGCTGCATTGATAACCGCTGGCCCTGATGGAAGTTCGCGGTTCGGTCTCAATCACTATTAGGCGGTAATGATAATCCGCATGGCTATCGGCAGGTTTTCCCATCCCCGGTTCGACCGGTTGGCACCAAGTCTCATTCACCCTTACGATCTCTGGAAGGCCTGTCGCTCTCCCCTATCTCAACTAATCCGTGATCCTCGCTGCTGCGCCGCTGTCGCGGGTACCCTGAAGGTTTCCTGCCTCGTCATGATCGCCCATGCGATCCGAGCCATCTTGTTGGCCATAGCGACCGTAACCAGACGCGGCGGGCGACGCTCAGCGACCATTGACACATTGTGCGCCAGGCGCGCTTTTTGCTCGCGTAGCGAAGCATGCCAGTCGCGCCAATCACCAGCATGCGCCGGACGTAGCGGTTGCCCCGCTTTGATATCCGACCCAGCCGCTCTTTGCCGCCACTCGAGTTCTGCCGAGGGACGAGGCCCAGCCATGCCGCGAACTCGCGACCAGACCGGAAGAAGGAAGGATCGGGAACCGTCGCCGCAATCGCGGATGCGGTCAGCACACCTAGGCCGGGGATCGTCGCCAGTCGCCGGCTCATTTCGTTCTGCGTGTGCCAGGCCTTGATCTCGGCGGCATAGCAGAAAAGTGCTGCACTTCATCCGGACTGAGGAGGATCGGCAGCTTCTGTGGCTTCTTGGAAGCGGCAGGACCTCGTCAGGCACCCAGTCTCTTTGGAGCGTCACCTTGTAGAGAAAACGCAGCGCCGAAATGGCGGTGTGGATCGAGCCGGCGCCAGCTTCTTCTCGTTGGCCAGGCTTGAATCACAAACCAGCCTCCGCCGAAATCCCAATTTTCCGATTTTCCAAACGGCCTCTAAGAAGGTTCCAGACCTCCTTACGCTCCCAAAGCGGATCTATCTGGATCAGCGCCGCCTTGTAGGGATCGGTCAAAAGCGTGCTCGCCTTTCGGGCGCTGGACGTAAACTGGCTTCCGGTGCCTGGTAGCTCATAGTTCATCCGCACGGCGACTGAGCCCATCGTCCTCTGCTCCCACGCATCCTGCAGATCCTTGACGAGAGCAGCATAGACTTGCTCGTCGGGAAGGTCGTTGCCGTCCCAGGCACCAAGCGCTGTCGTATTTCGCGGCATCAGCGTCAGCAACGTTTCCTCATGGATTGCATTGAACATCATCCGGCCAATCGGAAACACGAATGTTACTACGAGTAACAATAGCGGTTGGAGTACTAGACTAAGTCAACACCAATAACCGATCCGTGCACCAACGACCGTTTGCTATCCTTTTGAGTCTTCTGTAGTCTCAGATCGTGAGACTCACCCTGTAATCCGTCAGGAAATCTTGCAGGGTC
Source organism: Mesorhizobium sp. M0500 (assembly GCF_040321165.1). NCBI lineage: Bacteria > Pseudomonadati > Pseudomonadota > Alphaproteobacteria > Hyphomicrobiales > Phyllobacteriaceae > Mesorhizobium > Mesorhizobium sp. M0500. Next base: position 117,143 of record NZ_JAMYRB010000017.1, on the reverse strand, counting down.
AGGATACACTCTACCCTCCTGAGGTTGTCGGTCGCATCGAGCAACGCGCGGGACCGGTCGAGGGACAACAGCGGCGCCACTGCCGCATTGCGGTCATTCAGCAGCGCAGTGAAACGCGTGCGCAGCATTCTGTCATAGGTGGCATCCTGGATAGCTGGGTACGCGCTCTTTACTCGCTGCACCACCGATTGCGGGAGCAGGTCCGCGGTGGCGGCCCGCAGCAGGCTCTTCTCGCGCCCGTCGAAAGTCTTGTGGGCCCACGGGGTGCCGAACACGTACTCGACGAGACGGTGGTCGCAATAAGGAACCCGCACCTCGAGACTCAAAGCCATGCTCATCCGGTCCTTGCGGTCGAGCACCGTCGGCAGGAAACGCGTGAGAAAGAGGTAGCAGACCTCGCGCATGCGACGTTCGTGCGGATCGGCCGAGGCCGGCCCGGTCAGGGTCGGCACTTCCGCAAGTGCCCTGCGGTACTGTTCGTCGAGGTAGCCGGGGAGGTCGAGTTTTTCGACCAGGCCGGGGTCTAGGGTCCGCCGTACGATATCGTCGCTGTCTTCGATCCAGGGAAACGTGTCGCGCTGAACGTCCGCGGGATCGTGGAAGCAACGGTAGCCGCCGAAAAGCTCGTCCGCCGCCTCCCCAGACAGAGCCACCGTCGAGTGTTGCCTGATGGCCCCGAACAGGAGGTAGAGCGAGCTATCTATGTTGCCGAAGGTCAACGGCAGGTCGCGGGCGTGGACGGTGGCGGCCCGCACGTTCGGGTCCATGAGTTCGTGCGCGGACAACGTGATGTCCGTGTGGTCGGTACCAACGTATTTCGCGACCTCGTGCACGTACGGCCCGTCGGGTGTGGGGTGCCACGGGCCGGGGATAAAGTTGTCAGTGTAGCCGACGAAGTCGACGGCGAAGGACCGGATCCGTTCGTCGCTAAAGCGCGCGGCCAGTGCGGTCATGGCTGAGGAATCAAGCCCGCCCGACAATAGTGTGCACAGCGGCACGTCGGCGATGAGCTGCCGCTGGATCGTGTCCTCGAGCAACTCGCGGACGCGCCGAACGGTGGTAGGCACGTCGTCGGTGTGCCCGCTATCGGTGAGATGCCAGTAGCTCATCTCCTTGATGCCGTCGCGGGTCACGCGGACGATGTGGCCGGGCCGTACCTCACGCATGCCGCGGAACACGGTGCTGCCCGGGTCGGGTATGAAGGACAGGGTGCGACGAAGCCCGTCGGCGTCCATGGTCGGTTCCGCGAGCTTATTGGCGAGGATCGCCTTTGGCTCGGAGCCGAATAACACTCCGTGCTCGGTGGGGTAGTAGTAAAGCGGCTTGATGCCGAGCCGGTCGCGTATGAGAAGCAGTTCGCGCTTGGCGGTGTCCCAGAGTGCGTAGGCAAACATCCCGTTGAGTTCGCTCACGGCGCTGCGAGGGTCGCGGTGGCCCCACTCGCGGTGGGCGCGCAGCACCACCTCGGTGTCACTGCTCGTGTCAAACCGATGGCCCAGGGCGGCAAGCCATTGACGCAGCTCGCGGTAGTTGTAAGTCTCGCCCGTGTAGACGAGCACCAACGTCGGTCGGCCGTCCTCCTGGTGCGTCATCGGTTGGCGACCGCCCTGGATATCGATGATCGCTAGGCGGCGGTGTCCCAGTGCCGCAGGCCCGTCGATCCAAATCCCCTCGTCGTCCGGACCACGATGGGCCATGGCGGACGTCATATCGGCAAGCTCCCTTCGCGCGTCGGGACTTCCTAGGTCACGATCGAAATCAATCCATCCACAGATGCCGCACATATTTTGGCTCCTTGCCTTGGGTAACTGTCGAGTCCATGACGTGGTTTGCCGATGAGCAGGCATATGCCATGCCAAATGAGAAATCGTTTCGAGGCAAAGGGATAGATCTGGCTCAGCTAAGTTGCGTATCCGACATTGTCGGACATCGGACGGCGCCGAAGTCGAAACGCTTGCGGGTTGGGAGGATATCTTGCTCGTGCGGAAGAGTGCGCCTCGAGGGTAAGCGATGCGTCGAGGCACCTTCCCGAATCGTCTTGGTGGTTAAGTCGTTCGTTGGTCGGCGCGCCGGCGCCGATCATTCCGGGTCATAATGGGTGACGTGGAGTTCGCGCAGAGCGGGGATGACGAGGGCGATGTCTTTGTACGCCCCATGCTCGATGAAGTGCGCGGTCTCCCGGACCTGCCGCGCGGCGGCGTCTCATACGGGCCATCAACCGGCAAGCGCGCTTGGCCGTCACTGCAGATGCTCGGGCTGCCGATGCTACGCCACTTGATCGCTTCGCACCCGCCGGCCCAAAGGTGCACCAGTGAGCGCGATCGATGACATGGCGCTGTCGGACGCGGTGCTGGAGGCCTGGATGGCCGCCAAGACCAACCCCCGCCCGCTGGTGCGGACCATGTCGGCGCTCGCAAGACTGGATGTGCCCGGTCATGGGGTTGGCACGCGACGTCCTAGCCAAAGGGTCTGCAACCGATCACGCCGTGTTTGCCAGCGTCGCGAGGATCCACAACCGGATCAACGAGACGCTCTTCGACAGACCGCAGGATTATGCGCCCCAATTCGCCACCAAGTACGACTTCGCCACCAAGTGCGACGCCGGCAAGAAGATTGTCGGCCGCAAGCGCCACATCGCCGTCGATACGGATGGGCGGCTGTTGATGGTCAACCTGACGCCGGCCGGTATCTCCGACAGTGCCGGGGCTCAGGCGATCCTGGATGGCATCCGAAAGCGCTGGCCCTGGGTGAAACACCTCTTCGCCGACGGCGCCTACGATCGGCTCAAGCTCATGGACAAGGCCGCCTACCTCGATTTCGTGGTCGAGATCATCCGCCGATCCGACGACCAGAAGGGCTTCGAAGTCTTGCCCCGCCGCTGGGTCGTCGAGCGAACCTTCGGCTGGATCACGCGGTGGCGGCGGCTCGTGCGCGACTACGAGAAGCGCATCGACGTCTCTCACGCCATGATCCTCGTCGCTATGGGGGCAATCTTATCCGCAGAAACGCCCATCCCTGAATTTCAAAAAAAACGGATGGGGTGATTGGGGTCTCGACCGAGGCAGATGATGGCGGCTGCTCCTGTCGAAATGTGACACGTGGTCGATGTGAGTCGCCACAAACATTTGGGAGGAGCAGCCATGAAGTACTTTGCCGGACTGGACGTGTCTTTGGAAGAGACCTCTATTTGCATTGTCGACGAGACTGGCAGGATCGGTAAGGAGGCGAGAGCGTTGAGCGACCCGCAGGCATCGTGTGACGCGCTGAAGGGGACCGGCTTGCCGCTTGAACGGATCGGCCTGGAAGCGTGCTCGCTGACGGCCCGGCTTCACCATGGACTGCACGCCGAGGGCTTGCCGGAGACCTGCATCGAGATGCGGCAGGCCAACGCGGCAATGAAGACGATGCCCAACAAGATCGACCGCAATGACGCCCGCGCGCTGGCGCAGATCATGCGTACTGGCTGGTAACAGCGGCAGCGGCTCGGCCACCGAAAATTGATATCGGCTTTGGCCGAAGAAAACGTTCAAGTCTATCCATTTACAAGCCCAGTCCCGCACATCGAAAGGTTGCCTAATCGCCAAACGGCGCGGGATGGCGCGGGCCCGGTGGCGGTAGCCCGCAAGCTCGCCGTCATCCTGCACCGCATGTGGACTGACGTGGCCGAGTTCCGCTTAGGAAAGGAGCCTACCGCGCTGGCGGCGTAAGCCGCGACGAACACCGAAGGAGCAAAAGCAGAGCTTTCGCCCGACCGGGCGATGCCTGGATCCTTCCCATTGCTGTCCGGTTAAATTGAGCGGACATGGTGCATGACATTGATTCCACTCGGTTTCCAGACGTTTCGCGGCGTTTGAGACACGAGCAGGAGTACGTCATGCGGCACCACAATAGTGTTTTTTATGCCATTCTGAAGCACGTTCCATGGGGCGCGTGCCACAAATTGCACATCGTCTTCGACCCGCACGCCGACGCCACGCTCGCGGTCGCCTTGACAGGCCAGAGGATCAACGACATCACCCCGGCCAAGCGATGCCCATCGAACCTGGCATGGCCTATGTCTTTGATCTGGCTTACTACGACTTCGCCTGGTGGGCCGAACTCGACGCCAAGGGCTGCCCGACGCCTAGGGCTGCCGCTTTGTCTCCCGTCTGAAGAGCCCCACCCGTCTCGAGGTGACACCCGAGCAGCCCATGCCTGAGGGCAACAACATCCTCTCCGACCGCATCGGCTTCCTGCCTCAGCGCATGGCCCGCTCGCGCCGCAATCCCTTCGCCGATCCGGTGCGCGAGATCACCGTGCGCATTGCCACCGGCAAGCCGATGCAGACGGATGTTGTAGAATAGCCCGTTCTTCGCATTCGGCGGCTTTTCCACAGCCTTCTGCCTTTCCGGCCTCGTTCGCCATCGGGAAGTCGCTGCTGCATAGGCAGCTTCCGCCTTCTCGACGCGGGATCGTTCTTCGGCGCGCTTGGCCGGGATGTTGTAGTCGAAGGCGGTGCCGCGTCTGGCATGGCTGGTCGGAAGGCCGGCACGCAGCTCGACCGATCTGAACTTGCGGGCGAGCAAGGCCGGCCGGGCCCAGATGTAGTCGGTATCCTTGATCAGCATGTGCCAGATGATCATTGCAAGCTTGCGCGCAGTGGCGACGGCCGCGATGTGCTTCCCGCGGCGCGAGGCGATCCGCTTGTGGAAGGCGCGAAGAGGTCCTGGCGATCGCACAGCCGCCCATGCCGCCTCGACCAGCATCCCCCGCGCATGGCCGCGGCCCTGCTTCGTGATGCGCCCGTGATAGGCTGGCCCCTCACCGGACTGCCGCATGCCGGATTGAGGCCAAGATAGGCAACGAGCTTATGTGGATCGCTGAAGCGGAACCGAACCCGTGGCGCCGCCGCTCCGTCCCGAACACCACGTCAGTAGTTGCATCGCCGCAATCCGGATTAGGCGCGCCCGCGCTGCCACGATGTCCATGCTTCCAGAACAATTTTCATGACACAGTCGTACTAACGAGTAACCGGACAATAAAATGTTCGCCGGATCTGTACAAAGGCAGCGACGCACAGCGGACAACCCCACTCGCGGCGGCTGGTCAGTTCGATCCCCGCAATGCCGCGTTGAGGCACTGCGCCAATAGCGATCTAAGATCAAGATGGGCATCATATCGATAATATTCTGTCAACGTACTGGCCAGTGAAATTAGGTTGGAATGGATCGGCCGGCGTGCTTGTTGCTCAAGCATGGAGAACCGGTCGGGTCGTAAATTTTTGCAAGACAAAAATGAAGGGAACGTTCGCATGAACAAGCTTATGACAGTGATAACTGCTGCAGCCTCGCTCGCATTTGCCTACGTGGCTTGCGCGGCCACGGCCAATGCCGGCGCCGTACTCGATAAAGTGCTCAACACAAAGACGCTGACAGTGGCGGTCGGGACGGACTGGGGGGTGATGTCGTCCCTGAACGACAACCGCGAACTTGTTGGGTACGACATCGACGTCGCGAAGGGAATCGCGGAATACTTGGGCGTGCAGGTCAAGTTCATAACGCCGGGCTGGGACGTTATTGCTGCAGGCCGTTGGAGCGGGCGGTGGGATATGGCCATGGGCCAGATGACACCATCCAAGTCGCGCGCCGAAAAATTTGCTTTCCCGGCTGTGTATGTCTACGGGCGGGCGGTCGCGCTCGTCCACAAGGATAGCAAAGCTACCAAGCTTTCGGACCTCAATGGCAAAGTAGTGGGCATCGGCTCAGGCGAAAACACCGAGCAATATGCCAATAACACCTTGGTAGCCGACTGGCCCGGCGCTAAACCTATTGAATTCAAATTCAAGGCAGGCGAGATAAAGTCTTACACAGGCACTGCATTTGAAGACCTTCGTCTCGGCGATGGTGTTCGCCTCGATGCGGTCCTTTATACTGAAATCCTTGCGCTCAACGCGATCAAGGCCGGCTATCCAATGAAGGTGCTTGGCGAGCCGCTGTACTCCACACCAGGGGCTATCGCGATTATGCCCGGCGACAAGGAATTTAACGACAAGATTGCGGCCGCCGTCCAGAGCATGAGGGATAACGGTACTCTCTCCAAGCTGTCGATGAAGTGGTACGATGGAGTGGATTGCACCGTCGAAAGATAAGGTTCACGAAACTCTAGCGGCCCTGGCCGGGCCGGGGCCGCTTTTTTAGGGGGCTGCACATGCTCTATCAGGATACCGTAGAATCCGACGTACTCGTCCACAAGCCGTTGTTTATAGCCTCCGTCTTTGCCGTTGTGCTCACAGTTTTTCTTATGTTTGACCTCACGGGCACCATTATAGGCGAAATCATGCGGCCGGTCATCGGCGAGCCGTTGGAGAGCGGCTTTTACGGGCGCTTCGCCATTGCCTTTGTGATTGCGGTCGTGTTCTGCTTTAACCTGGTACTAATCGGTTTTGCCTCGCTGAAAGTGCAAATCGGCATTGTGTGGCTCGAACTGCTCGTTCTGTTTATGGCTTTTGTTAAAGTATTCGATCTAAATCTGCCTTTTATTTGGGATAAGATACCCTTCCTGATCGCGCAGGGAGTGGTGACGACACTATATGTTTCGGCGATCTCACTGGTTTGCGCATCGGCTATCGGGATCGCTGCCGCCGTAGCGAAACTGTCAAGCAATGGCTTCGCTTACGGGGTTGCCAGCTTCTATACTTCCTTCTTCCGCGGAATGCCGCTTCTGATGCAGGTTTACCTGATCTATTTCGGCCTGCCCCAACTGGGCATTATGCTTGATGCCGTGCCATCTGGCATATTGGCGCTTTCGCTATGCACTGGTGCGTATATGACTGAAATCTTCCGGTCCGGTATTGCGAGCATCGACCGCGGTCAGTGGGAGGCATCCCGATCCATGAGTTTCGGCTTTGGCCTCACTATGCGCAAGATTATTCTGCCGCAGGCGCTTCCCGTAATCATTCCGCCAATGGGAAACATGTTCATCGGAATGCTGAAGGACAGCTCCCTGGTCTCGGTCCTCGGCGTGTGGGAGCTGACATTCCTTGCTCGCACACTTGGCCAGCCAACCTTTCATTACTTGGAGATGCTGATCACCGCGGCGGTAATCTATTGGATTATGTCCATTTGCCTCGAGCTCATTCAATCCAGGATCGAGCGCTATTTCGCCAGGAGCAAGGTAAGATGAGCGTCAGCAACGGGAGCAACGTGCGATGACGATTAGCAGGATACATCAACTGAAAAACGTCGCTAATGAGGGCAAGTCTTCGGAGGCTTCTACCAATATGTCGCGCATACAACCAGCTTCGTATCGAGAGTCACCAGGACAGGAGCAGGCGACAACGAATGCGGAAAAGATTATCGAAACGAAGAACGTCTCGAAGTGGTACGGCGCCTTCAGAGCATTGACTGCCGTCAGCCTCACCGTCCGCAAAGGCGAACGCATCGTTATCTGCGGCCCGTCCGGATCGGGAAAGTCGACGCTGATTCGCTGCTTCAACCGGCTCGAGGCGCACCAGGAGGGCGAGATCATCGTCAACGGGATCAGGTTGCACAGCAGGATGCCCAACGTGGCTGAAGTGCGCAAGAACGTCGGCATGGTTTTCCAGCACTTCAATCTGTTCCCGCACATGACGGTTCTGATGAACTGTATGGCGGCCCCGATGTGGATAAAGGGCGTGCCAGAGCCCGAGGCAAGGAAGCTCGCGCTGAAATTCCTCGAGCGCGTGTTTATTTCGGAGCAGGCGAACAAATATCCTGCCCAGCTCTCCGGCGGACAGCAGCAACGAGTTGCCATAGCCCGTTCGCTCTGTATGAAACCGACCGTCATGCTGTTCGACGAGCCGACCTCGTCGCTCGATCCGGAAATGGTCGCTGAAGTGCTCGAGACAATGACTGGTCTCGCGCGCGACGGCATGACCATGGTCTGCGTGACGCACGAGATGGGGTTCGCGCGTGCCGTCGCGGACCGAGTGATCTTCATGGATGCAGGGCAGATCGTCGAAGAGGGCAAGCCGAACGACTTCTTCACCAAGCCACAACACGAAAGAACAAAGCTATTCCTCAGCCAAATACTGTCGCACTGATTGTTGTCCCGTTCGGCGGAAAGTGCGGGTTCTAGACTAGGTGTTCAGTCCCGAGGTCGAGTGGACCGGATCGAGCCGGAACCGGTCTGGCTGTTTGGCCCATGCCGTACAGATGGCTTCGTAGGGTGTGAGGCAGTGAAGGGTCTTGAGCCGCCTGGCGAAGTTGTATCCGTCGAGGAAGGCAGCAAGGTGATTTTCGAGTTGACGGTGGGTCTCGCAGTGATGACGCCGGACGGTTGCCTCCTTTAGCGTTCGGTTCATCCGGTCGACCTGACCGTTATCCGCTATGTGATCTTTGACTATTCTTCCTGCTGTTCTTCTTTAGGAAACGGCCTTATGGTGAGCCCATCCGGGACGTGGGGCACCGGGAGCACGAAAGTGCGGGCAGGCCGTCTTTAGACCGTGGGCTGAGAGCCCGAGCTCGTTACTTTGCCGCCCCTCGCGACTTTCCCGGATGCGCTGCTAGCGCGGATCAGTAGGTGTCGTGTTGCCCGCCAGCTCCCGTCTTTGACCGAGCCAGGAAGGAGGGAATAGGCATGCGGATCATCGGACTGGATATTCACCGCGCCTTCGCCGAAGCAGTGGCATGGGAGGATGGCAGGCTCAGACGACTGGCCGCGTCGACATGGGGCGCGATCTGTTGGCGGCGTTCGCCGCGAAGCTGTCGCCGAACGATGTCGTGGTGATCGAGGCCACCGGCAACGCGATGTCCGCTGCAGCTGTGGTTGCGCCGCATGTGAAGAAGGTGGTGATCGCCAACCCGAAACAGGTGCGTATCATTGCCTATGCCAAGATCAAAACGGACACGATCGACGCCGGCGTTCTTGCGCAGCTCTATGCCAGCGGCTTCTTGCCAGAAGTCTGGATTGCTGACGAGCCGACGCAGGCGCTGCGCCGACAGGTCACTCGGCGGAGGCGGCCGTTTCTGCTCGTGACATCACCATCGCCGAACGAGATGAGCAGCTTCGAAGAGAGCGCGCCGAGGCCGTACTTCGCATCCAGCGCCTGCAGCTGCAGATCGATCGCTTCAACCGCAAGGCCTTCGGCCGTTCGTCCGAGAAGCTGGGCCAGATGCGGCTCGAACTCGACGATCTCGAGACCGATTTCGCCGCCAGCGTGCTCGATACCGAGCTGCCCATCGTCGCTGACACCGACAAGGTGCGGGGGTTTGCCGGTTCGTAAGCTCAACCCCAACCTGCCGCGCAAGCGGGTCGTTCGCCTGAGCCGTCTTGCGCATGGTGCCTGGGCTGCGGCGGCGATCTGCGCGCCATGGGCGAAGATAGCGACGAGTGCCCGATCTGGTCGCCCAAGCCTGGCAGGTGATGGAGACCATTCGACCCAAGTACAGCTGCCGGACCTGCGATAAAATCATCCAGGCGCCGTCACCAGTTAAAGCCATTGCACGCGGCAAGCTTAGCTGTGCCGCGCTCGCCCACATCATGATGGCGAAGTGGGGTTATCGTCTGCCCTTCTATCGTCAGGCACAGATGATGGCTGCCAAGGGCGTCGATATCGAGCGATCCACGCCTGCGCGCAGCGCGGGCTACGCCGCCGCCTTGCTCGATCCGATCTACAATCGCATCCGTGAGATCGGCCGTGCCCGCACCAAGATCCACACCGATGACACGTGGCTTCCGATCCTGGCGCCCAGCAACGGCAAGACACACAAGGGCGCGCTCTGGGTTTATCTCGCCGACGGTCGCAACTCGGGTTCGCAGGAGCCACCGATCGCCTGGTATCGCGCCGGCGAGAGCGTGATCACCGAGCTCGCCGGGTTTGCCGGCACGCTCCAGGCCGACGGCTTCAGCGGCTACAATCAGATCTACAAGGGCGGCGCCATTCGAGAAGCTGCCTGCCTGGCCCATCTGCGTCGCAAGATATTCGACGTTCACGACACAGCCGACCAAGCTCAGCACGACGGCGATGGCCGGTGTCCAGGCGATCTACCGGATCGAGGAAGAGATAAGGGGGCTCCGGCCCGCCGAGCGATTGCACCGAATGCGGACCGGACCACTGGTCCGCGCGCTGCGACGACAGCTTATGCGCGAGGGCAAGGGTTTGTCGCGCCATGCCGATATCGCGAAGGCCTTCGCCTATGGCACCAAGCGATGGCGCGCGTTCAACCGGTTCCTCTACGATGGCCAGCTCGAGCCCGACAACCTGATCGCGGAGCGGGCCATTGGTGGATTTACGGTCGGCAGGCGCAATTAGCTTTTCTCGGGCAGCTCCGCCTCGGCAGAGCGGTCAGCGGTCGTGCTCAGCATGACCTGCCACGGGTAATTTCCTCCATCTGAGATTAGAGTCCGGGCCTCGATTGAAGGACGGACTGATGAAGAGAAAGCGGTTTACGGAAGAGCAGATCATCGCGGTTCTGCGTGAGCACGAAGCGGGGGCGAAGGCGGGCGACCTGGCGCGCAAAGCATGGGATCTCCGAGGCGACGCTGTATAACTGGAAGGCGAAGTATGGCGGGATGGACGTCTCCGACGCCAAGCGGCTGAAGGCCTTGGAAGACGAGAACGCGAAGCTGAAGAAGCTGCTCGCCGACCAGATGCTGGAAGCCTCGGCACTGCGCGAGCTTCTGTCAAAAAAATGGTAGGGCCCGTCGCCAAGCGCGAAGCCGTCGCGCATCTGCAGGCCACGATGGGCCTGTCGGAGCGGCGGGCCTGTTCCTTTGTGGGCGCTGATCGCAAGATGATCCGGTATCGTTCTTGTCGTCCACCTGAGGCGGCACTGCGCGGCCGGCTACGCGACCTTGCCAACGAGCGCCGGCGCTTCGGCTATCGGCGGCTGTTCATTCTGCTCAGGCGCGAAGGCGAGGCATCGGGTATCAACCGCATCTACCGGCTATACCGCGAAGAAGGACTGGCCGTGCGCAAGCGCCGGGCAAGACGGCGAGCAGTCGGCACGCGGGCGCCGATCCTGGTCCAGGCGAAGCCGAACGCGCGCTGGTCGCTGGATTTCGTCCATGACCAGTTCGCCTGCGGCCGGCGCTTCCGCATCCTCAACATCGTCGACGACGTGACGCGCGAATGCCTGGCTGCGATCCCGGGCACCTCGATCTCCGGCCGCCGGGTGGCGCGTGAACTGACGGAACTGATCGCCCAGCGCGCAAGCCAGGCATGAACGTCTCCGACCACGGCACCGAGTTCACCTCGAACGCGATCCTCGCCTGGTCGAAGGATCATCAGGTGGAATGGCACTTCATCGCTTCATCGCGCCGGGCAAGCCGATGCAGAACGGCTTCTGCGAAAGCTTCAACGGGCGGATGCGGGACGAGTTGCTGAACGAAACCCTGTTTTTCGGCCTCGACCATGCCCGAACAACCATCGCCGAATGGGCAGACGACTACAACCGATCGCGCCCACATTCGGCGCTCGGATACATCACGCCTGCGGCCTATGCCGCCAATCTCACCGCAACGGACGATCGGCTGCGCAACCCCGACCAGCTCCGCCGATCACCCGTTGCTCAACCCGCGCCATACGGCGTAAAACCCGCCGAGGCTCTAACTGCAGCCGGATGAAAATTCAGTGGCAGGTCAAGCATCATCGAGACCTGCAAGCTCTGGGGCGTCCAGACTAGCTCGCGCTGCCGCACGCTTCCATCACAACCACAGCAGGCGCCTGGCATGCCATGAACTGCCGAAACCGAAACCGCGTCAGCTTTTTGCGGAATTTCAGATCCCCGTCGTTGTGCCGTGAAGCTGAATGCCGTCTGTGGAGGGCGGCAACCATCCCATCTTGTAGATCGGTGCACTCACCTCATTTTCCTTACCGCTCAATCAATGTGACAGCACCCTCACTCGATGTCATATCTTGAGTCGGCAACATTGGACGACGCTTGTGCCAATCGGTCTCCTGTTGATAAGCGTCGGCCAATTTGAGAATATCTGCCTCACCGAATGGGCGCCCTGTAAAGGAGAGACCAATCGGCAGGCCGTTTGGATCGAAACCGCAACTCACGCTTACGGTTGGAAGGCCAAGGTAGTTGAAAATCCCGGTATTGGCCCAAAGCTTAGCCGCCTTACCTTCACCGACGACTGACTGATGCCCTATATTGGTTTCTGCCAATGTCGGAATGCAGGTAGGGATGGTCGGCGTCGCAAGCACGTCAACCCTGCTGAAAACTGCTTTTGAAAACTCCCTCAGAATAGGTCCGCGCCGAGACAGGGCCTCCAAATAGTAGGTTGCAGGAATAGCATAGCCCGGGTAGACCCATGAAATATCCGGGCTCAAATCCTGCGGACGCCTGCGCATCCATTCGGCATGATTGGAGGCCGCTTCGACAAGATCAACGACCTGACAGTATGCCAAGATCGCACCAATGAAGGGCACTGGAACGCACTCCACTTTTACGCCACGTCTGGCTAGCAACCCGACTGCGTTGTCAAACGCGATTCCAACCGGATGTTCCACGTTGTCCAAGAAATATGTCTCAGGGACGCCGATCTTAATGCCGTCGGCCTTGCCCTTCAGTGCCTTCTCATAAATCGGCACACCCTCGGTGGAACTGGTTGGATCTAAGGGATCATGTCCTGCGATGACCGAAAGAACGCGGGCACAATCCCGCGCTGTGCGGGCAAGAGGACCGACATTGTCAAGAGAGAAGGATAGCGGCATCACGCCATAGCGGCTAACGCGTGTTTTTGTCGGCTTGATGCCCGTGACACCACAGGCTGCCGCCGGTAGCCGAATCGAGCCGCCCGTGTCGGATCCAAGTGCCGCATAGGTCATCCGCGCAGCTACGGCCGCACCTGGTCCCGAGGAAGAGCCGCCAGGTACATAGGCCGGATTCCAAGGATTGTGACAGTCGCCGAATTCCCTGTTGTGACCAGTTCCGCCGCCTGCAAACTCGGCCATGTTGAGACCGCCGAAGCTATAGGCACCCGCCGCGTCCATGCGAGCAAGCACAGTAGCTGTCGCCAGGGGCACAAAATCCTTACGGATTCTCGAACCGCAGGTGCAAGGCTTTCCTTCCCGATAGAACATGTCCTTATGAGCCAAAGGGATTCCATGCAGGGGACCTAGCCAGTTACCCTTTTCGAGTGCTTCGTCTGCCTTGCGCGCGAATTTGCGAGCGTCCTCATAGTCAAGCCAGATGAAAGCGTTAAGTTCTTCCCCTGCAAGCTGGATTTGAGCGAAGCACGCATCGAGGAGCTCAAGTGAAGAAACCTTTCGGTCACGAATAGCGTCGACAGCCTCGGTTAAACTGAAATCAGCCAGATCGCTCATCGCGCCTGTCCCTTCGCCTCTATAAGCGCTGCGTTGAAGCTCGCCGGCTCGTCCTCGAAGCGCAAGGTGCCGCGCATGCTTTCGATCTCGTGGATCGTTTTCTCAAGCCGGGCGGCAGCACGCCTTGCATTCTCGTTAGGCGCCGAAATGGCGTGCCATGTGGCGATCCACAATTCAACGCGGTCAAGAAATTCGCCGGGTTCCTCCCCCCCAACGGCGGCCGGGGTTCCGGGCGGCGGAAGAATTCGATTGAACATCGGCAGTTCCTCCCGTTTTCCGGATTGTGGCCGTCGCGCCAATGGCGGGATGACGCTGTCCTCATCTAAGCAAGTTTCCGTTGGTCAACATCGCACACCTCCACCCGAGCTCCAGCTTCCGCAAGTGTCTGGGCGACAACCGGAGGCCGCGGCGGAGACGATAGCTCGGCGACCAGAAAGGGGTGGGGTCATTGTGCTGCTCTTAAATTTCTTGAGGTCCGAGGCACAGTCTCTACGAGCGTCGCTAGAGTCAAATGTTGTTTATCGATTCAAGCCATCTCGAATTCAGATACTCTACCGCGCCGACGCAACACGGTGCATGCGGAGTTCAACGTCTCTACCGGGAGCGCGTTTATTGCCAATAGTTGCTGGTTTCGCAACTTATCAGGGCCGCGCGGACGCGCCTCGGTTTAACTCAGGTCTTACCGGGGGCAAGGATCATACGCTTTGGCGGCAGACCCTGCTTATCCAGAAGTCGCGTCAGCAGGCGCCTGGCGGCCTTGGTATTGCGACGCGTCTGGACAATCTGGTCGAGCACATATCCGTCCTGATCAACCGCTCTCCACAACCAGCATTTTTGACCGTTGATGCGCACCGCGACATCATCCAGGTGCCAGACATCGTCTTTCGTTGGCGCCTTGCGGCGTATGCGGCGAGCATAATCAGGGCCGTGCTTTCGGCAGATCATCGGCGGATCGTCGTTTCCTAGGAGACCATCCGCCGATGATTCCTGACGTGCTCCCCTGAAAAGTCCTCGGTTCGAGCTTTGCCTGTTCCTCTGATGAGGAGACATGAAGCGATCGAGATTTTCTGACGAACAGATCATCGGCATTTTGAAGGAACACCAGGCTAGGCTCTCGGCGACGGAACTGTGCCGCAAATACGGTGTGAGCGACGCGACTTCTATAATATAAGTGGCGCCGCGAAGTATCGCGGCATGGATGTGTCGGAGGCGAAGCGGCTAAAGAGCCTTGAGGAGAAGAACGGCGAGCTGAAGCGTCTGCTGGCCGATGCCATGCTCGGCATCTCGACCTTGCGCGAGATGCGGCATGGAGCCGCGGGTCTACCGCTACCGTCCGTCCCGACCGGATGATGCCGGTTTGCGCAAGCGGCTGCGGGATTTGACCGCCGAACGCCACCCTAGCATGGTCGAAGGATCACGGGATCGAATGGCACTACATCGCGCCGGGCAAGCCGAGGTAGGGGGATGTTGTAGAATAGCCCGTTCTTCGCATTTGGCAGCTTTTTCCACAGCCTTCCGCCTCTCCGGCCTCGTTCGCCATCGGGAAGTCGCTGCTGCATAGGCAGCTTCCGCCTTCTCGACGCGAGATCGTTCTTCGGCGCGCTTGGCCGGGATGTTGTAGTCGAAGGCGGTGCCGCGTCTGGCATGGCTGGTCGGAAGGCCGGCACGCAGCTCGACCGATCTGAACTTGCGGGCGAGCAAGGCCGGCCGGGCCCAGATGTAGTCGGTATCCTTGATCAGCATGTGCCAGATGATCATTGCAAGCTTGCGCGCAGTGGCGACGGCCGCGATGTGCTTCCCGCGGCGCGAGGCGATCCGCTTGTGGAAGGCGCGAAGAGGTCCTGGCGATCGCACAGCCGCCCATGCCGCCTCGACCAGCATCCCCCGCGCATGGCCGCGGCCCTGCTTCGTGATGCGCCCGTGATAGGCTGGCCCCTCACCGGACTGCCGCACGCTCGGATTGAGGCAAGATAGGCAACGAGCTTCTGTGGATCACTGAAGCGCCGTATGTCGCCGATTGCCGCGGCAACGCTCGCAGCCACGGTGACGTCGAGGCCGGGCAACGTCATCAGGGCGGTGGATTGTCGGATCCTGGAGGGCATGTACGGCGATATCCGCCTCGACCACCGTCAACGCCTCGTTGATCTGGTTAATCAAGCCGAGGTGGCGCTCGATGGCGGCGCGCTCATCCGCAGGCAATATTTGCCTCGTCAGCCATTTGCGCCCGCTGATCCCGACGAGGTTCCCATGCGGACACGGCGGGATCAGGTGGGCGTGGAGGATTGACTGGATCAGGTTCTTCAGCCGCGAACGCTGGCGAACCAGCTGTGTCCGCCTGGTGACCTGTCTTCGGAGGGCAAGGGTCCCCGGATCCGGAACCCAGACCTCCGGCAGAAAGCCCGAGGCGTAGAGCTTCGCAAGGACAGTGGCGTCGATCGTGTCAGTCTTCACCTTCGCGTGCGCGATCATGTGCACCTGCTTGGGATTGGCGATCACGATCCGATCGACGTAGGGCGACAGCACTTCAGCGACGGCAGCAGCATTGCCCGTGGCCTCGATCACCACATGATCATCATGGGTGAGTTCCTTCCTGGCGAACTCTTCAAGCTTGTCACCAGCATTGTAGGACCTTATGTCCTTGCTGGTTGCCGGTTGTGAGGTGGTTCGCCCTACACTGGCAGTGTTGAAACGAGGGTTGCTCGTCGAGCCTATCCTCATGCCAGGAGGACGAACCATGGAGGAATATAGCGAAGTTTTCGTAGGATTGGATGTTTCGAAGGATCGGTATGCTGTTGCTCTCGCCGAGAGCGGGCGTACCGGCGAGGTTCGATATGTCGGAGAGATATCCTCCGATAGTGATGGTGTGGAACGGCCCTTCGAAGCGGCATCGAAGGTGCCTATCGTGGTGACACCTATCGCCACGAAACAGAAGGAACCGTTCCACGGAAAAGATTACCACAATCGGTCTGCACTTGGCCAAGTCGGTCTTCCAGGTCCACGCCATTACAGAAGATGGTCGCGTTGTTGTCCGGCGCGCCCTGCGGCGATCGCAGCTGCTGGACTTCTTCCGCGGCCTTGAACCCTGCCTCCTCGGCATGGAGGCCTGTGCTAGCGCACCACTGGGCGAACGCTATCAGCGAGTTCGGCCATATAGTCAGGATTATGCCGCCGGCTTATGTTAAAGCCTATCTGAAGCGCAATAAGACCGACGCAGCCGATGCGGAGGCAATCTGCGAGGCGGTAACGCGTCCGACCATGCGCTTCGTGCCGATCAAATCGCCGGAAGAGCAGGCGGCGGGAATGGTGCTGAGACCAGGGAGCTTTTTGTGCGCGAGCGGAGCCAGACGGCAAACGCGATGCGCGCTCATATGGCCGAGCTGGGGATCATCGCCGCAACCGGCATGACCAGCATCGCCAAACTCATCGCCATTCTACGCGACGGCGACGATGCCCGCCTTCCATCCGCAGCGCGAGCGGCACTCCTGGAGATGGCTGAGCAAATCGAGAGACTGACGGTTCGTATCGAAGCGCTCGACACGAAGATCGTTGCCGCCGTGAAGAACGACGAAACCGCCAGACGGCTCACCAGCATCCCCGGCGTTGGTCCAATCATCGCCGCGACGCGATCCGCGCCCCGAGGCTGCGGTGAAGGATCGAACCCGCAAGCGGCACGAGATTCGATCCTTCCTGTTGCGAGATGGCAAGATCTATCCTGGCTTGAAGGCCTGGGGAACGAAGTATCTCAAATGGCTGCGTGGACTGAGTTTCTCATACCGCAGTCAGCAAGCTGTCCTGCAGGAGTTGATCCTCGCAGAGTCGCAGTGCCGGGAAAGAGTAGCACGCCTAGAAAAGGCAATCGAAGACGGCCTGCTCGACTGGCCACTCGCGCCGGTAGTCGAACGCTTGCAGGCTTTGCGTGGGGTCCGTCATTTGTGCGGCTACCTTCATGGTCGAAATCGGCGATGATCGCCGCTTCACCAACCCGCGACAACTGATGGCTTATCTCGGACTTGTCCCTCGGAGCGCTCGACCGGGGACGCCGTGCGACGGGGCGGTATCACCAAGACTGGGAATGCCCGAGTGCGCCGCGTCTTGGCCGACAGCGCCTGGACTTACCGCTATCCGGCCAAACTGGGGAAAGGAAATACTTGGAAAGCCGCCACATGCCTGAAGTCGTGCGAGACATAGCGTGGAACGCACAGGCACGCTTGGCCAAGCGCTACAGGGCCCTGATCGCGTGGCAAGCGCAGCACCGTGGCTGTGACCGCAATAGCTCGGGAACTCGCTCTTTCATGTGGGCCATCGCCCGAGCGGATGAGCAGCAGGCAGGAACCTGATCCTCGGTCGCGACGAAATAATCATCGCGCCCTATCGGCGGGGACGTGGCATTAAATGGGGAATTCCCGGCATCGCTTTGTGGCCGGCAATGCCGACGCCCGTTGTAAGAGAGGACCAGCCCCGGACGAATACATGGACATGCGGTAACCAACCCGCGCATCAGAGCTTGTTCACCCGCGTCCCAGGCCACGTCTCCACCGATAGGCGCTCAATCAATGAGAAACCGACCGAGGAAATCGGTGTCGGGTGGATTACTGCGCAGATCGCGCCTTGTAAAAGGACATCAGAGCGGTGCGCCAAGGCACCTTTCCCGAAATCGTCTGGTGATGTGTCTATGGTAGGTCAGCGGTTGGTCCGCGCGGCGGCGCCGATCACTCCGGATCGTCATAACGGGTGACGTGGTGGAGTTCGCGGAGGGAGGGGATGACGAGGGCGATGTCTTTGTACGCCTCCTGCTCGATGAAGCGCGCGGTCTCCGGCCCCGGCCTGGGCTTGCCGAGGACGGGCCTGCCCTTTTTGTCTACGCAGTAGATCAGGATCGGGAGCAGCAGGCCGTGATTGGGGTTGTTGAGGTCGCGTAGCCGTTTCCAGCTTTTGATGTTGAGATTCATGGCCGCATAGAACCGCTGGCACCACGGTCGGGAGTCGATGCCGCCGCTGGGCTTGGTTCCCTCTTGTTTCCGCTTTCGGAGCGTGACCGACTGGCGTCGATCACGCCCGCCGTGGGACTGGCCTCGCGCCCGGCGCGCTCGCGGTCCAGCATCAGCGCCAGGTCGTGGATGGTCTGGAACAAAAAGCGCCGCGCCAACTCGCGAAACCAGCCGTAGACCGTGTGCCAGGCGCCGAAATGGATCGGCAGCATCCGCCAGCCGAAACCCGAGCGCACAAGGTAGCGCACCGCGTTGATCACCTCACGGAAATCAACCTCGCGCGGACGGTCGCGACGCCCAGGCCTGGGCATCAGCGGAGCGATCTGTTCCCACTCCTCGTCCGTCAGATCGGACGGGGTAGCGCTTGGTCTTCTTGGCGATCTTGGCCATCCGGCCACGGCTCTGTTCGGTCCACATCCACAGCTTGAATCACAAACCAGCCTCCGCCAAAATTCCAATTTTCCGATTTTCCGAACAGCCTCTAATGTTTGGTCCGCCGAAGACGCTTGGCCATTCGTCAAATGCCAGGTTGGTGGTGATGATGACGCTGGTGCGCTCAGAGTTCTTCGAGACCAGATGGAAGAGCAACTGCCCGCCAGCCTGAGCGAAGGGCAGATAGCCGAGCTCATCGAGCACTACGACGTCTAGAGATCTCCAACCTGCGACCATGCACCAGCCATCTCGCACCCAGATGGTCGGCGGCGACAATCAATATTTGACGAATAGGTGAGGCGCATGAAGTATCGGCCAGATTTGATGATCAGCTGCCGCCGTCGCCGCCACCGAGTGAATGGCGCTCCAGACTAAACAATCAAGACGGTGCCGCAGTAGGAGTTTCTGATGTCTCGGAAGGTCATTGTCACGTGTGCAGTCACCGGAGGGAGTTGCGCGGTTCTTACGAAGCATCCCAATCTCCCCAAGACGCCATTGCAAATCGCGGAGGCTGCCCTGCAAGCTGCGAAAGCTGGGGCTGCGGTAGTGCACATTCACGTCCGGGAGCCTGACACCGGAGCCCCATCAAACCGATTTGAGCTCTATGAACAGGTTGTTAAGAAGCTTAGGGACGCGGCGACAGACGTCATCATCAACCTAACCTGCGGAATGGATGGTGAACTTGAACTTGTTTCCTTAGATCCCTTAAAAATCGGAAAGACGAGCACACTTAAGGACGCTATTGGACGCTGCCTCCACGCCGTCACGCTACAGCCAGAGCTTAGCACTTTGGATTGCGGAACGATGGCTTTTGGGGAGCGAATTTTTGTTGCGCGTATGTCGGATCTGCGAGCGATGGCGACACTTATGCGCGAGGCTGGTGTCAAGCCCGAGCTCGAATGCTTCGATCTGGGCCACGTTGAAATCGCTAAAAAACTCATCTCGGAAAACATAATAAACGGTCCTCCTCTTTTTCAGTTCTGCCTCAGCACGGGTTATGGTGCTCCCGCTGTGCCGAGCGCTGTGCAGGCGATGCGTGAAATTCTGCCTTCCGGGGCGGTCTGGGGTGGATTTGGCTGTGGTGCAGATGAAATGCCGATGGTTGGACAGTTAGTGGCAATGGGCGGACACGTCCGGGTAGGTTTGGAAGACAACATTTATCTTCGACGTGGGGTGCTGGCATCCAATGCCGAGCTTGTCGACAACGCGGTTGGGATCATCGAGCGAATGGGCGCCAGCGTCGCGACACCTGCCGAGGCACGGGCAATTCTCGGCGTCAAGAAGCGCGGGTAGCCGCACCCGATGTAAACCATGCGTGTAATGATGATAGCGGATCATACCAGCCCTCACTGATCAGAACTCATTCGCCCATTTTCTGCGACCGATGGGCATGATCTTCCAGAGTCGGTCTTGCAGAGTTCGCCATACGTGGCAGCAGTGGTCGACGATGTCTTCGTAGGATTTGAAGACGCGGTTCGAGAGCCAGTTTTCACGCATGAACTGCCAGATGTTTTCGACGGGATTGAGTTCGGACGATTTCGGCAGCAGGGGAAGGATAGTGATATTTTCGGGGACCAGCAGGTTATTGGACATGTGCCATCCTGCCTGGTCCATGATGAGGATGGCGTGCGCATCGTTGGCGACGTTTCGGGAGATCTCGATCAGATGGTGGTTCATGGCATGGGTGTCGCACCATGGCAGACGAGAGCTGTCCGTGCTTGGGGCAGATCGCGCCGAAGATATAGGCGGAGCGTGTGCGCTGGTCGTGCGGTGCAGATGGCCTTGATCCACGCCTGGCCCAGCGGCGGGTGATGTTGTTCTTCTGGCCTATCCGCGCCTCGTGAACCAGATTTCAATCACTTTACCTTTGGCGGGGCCAACGGCGATCTCGGCCACTGCGGTGGGGAAGTTTTTTAAATGCCTCGGCCGCATCAGCATCCTGCGCATGGTGCCTCGGGCGAGCCGAGAGTTTGCGGTAGCCCATCGAGCGCACTTCGCGGCCCAAGGTCTGCTCGCTCACACCGAATTCCTCGCACAGCCACTGGGCCAGGTCACACAGACGTCAGCGCACGACGCCATCGAGATAGGGGGGGACCGCGCTCGATGGCTTGTGCCAAGGCCGCACGCTGATCGTCATTCAACAACGACGGCTTGCCCGGGGCCTTGCCGTTTATCAACCCATCGGGACCGCGCGCATTGAAGCGCACCTCACCAACCCAGTCGCGCACGATCTGTATAGGATAGTGATGGGGTTGTCTAATCGCCGCTGGGACGTCAAGCATGTAATTGCGTCGAGACGACGCTGCCGGGTGCATGGTTGTCTTCGCGGTCGACATCAGTCGCCGCATGATGGAGCTCCGCGGACGAGCCTTCAATGTGGACGACGCACTTTGCTGAGACAGCGGTGCAACCCCATCAGCGGAATGGCTCGGCTCACGTCCCGGCAGGGACGTCTCAGGCGCTCAGATCCTGAACGCTATTCGCAAGATTTCATGCTGTGGCGCCTGCATTTCGATCAAAGAACTCACCGGTCTTGAGCATCGAATGCATTATCACCGCCAGTTTGCGCGCCACAGCCACGGCAGCTCGTTTGAAGCCAACCCTCTCCCGGAGCTTGAGGCCCCACGTGCGCAGGCTGCTGTCGATCGAGCTGCGTGTCAGGATGACCGCCGCAGCCTCATAGAGAAGTCCCCGCAAATGTCGATCGCCGCGTCGGGATATATGGCCGTCATAATCGACTTCTCCCGATTGGTAGCGGCGAGTTGTCAGGCCGATCCAAGCGGCAACAGAGCGGGACTTCTTGAAGTTGCCCGGATCTTCAATGGCAGTGGCGAAAGAGGTTGCGGTAATGGCGCCGATGCCGGGGATCGACATGAGTATGCGGCATGCTTGGCTTTGACGTGCATCTGCGACAAGCTGGCGCCCAAGCTCGGCGGCACGGATGCGAATGCTGCGCCAGGCTTCCAACATCGGTAGCACGACAGGAGCAAGCTCGCTCTGATCGATAAGAAGGCTCCGGACATTCTTTTCGAATGTAGTTCCCTTACCGGCGGGAACGAGCAAGCCGAACGTTTTCATGATCCCTCGGATCTGGTTGGAAAGCTCGACGGTGATCCGGACCAGCCGAGTGCGTGCTGCCACGAGCGTGCGGGTCAACATACTGTCGAAGCCTTTCACGCGCACCTCGCGAAAGAATCCTGCTTCAGCAAGACGCGCCAAACCATCGGCGTCATTCGCATCCGTCTTGTTCGCCGCCATATCGAGAGCGGCTTTGGCATGGCGCGCATCGATGCAGATGGCTGGCAATCCCTCGGCGCGCAGCGCATGATAGAACCAAACTGACAGCGGGCCGGTTTCGAACACGACGCCCTTTGCGGCCGGCGCCCGCTTGCGGACAAGCTCGGCAATGATCCTGGGATCAGATGCGCACTTCCCGCGCCAGATCCGTTCGCCTTCACGGCGGATCGACACTGCCGTCTCTTTCATCGACACATCGAGACCGATATGTTCTTCCATGGCTGTTCTCCGTTGATGCTGGGCCCGGCGTCCAGTCGTGAGCCCGTATTTCATCTTATCGGGGAACAGCCACCCTCCAAGGCTATGATCGGTTCCAGGGCGCGTCGCTCCCGCGATTACCCCATGTGGACGCCCCCTCGACGGCATCGATGTGCCAGAATGGTGGTGTTTGACAGCCACCGTAAGAGAGGGAGCATCCACAATGGAAGTTAACACGATCGGGTTGGACCTAGCGAAGAATGTGTTTCAGGCGCATGGAGCCGATGCGGCGGGCGCCATTGTTTTCCGCAAGCAACTGCGACGCGACAAGGTGCTTGCATTTCTCGCTGGGCAGCCGGCCTGCTTGGTCGCCATGGAGGCCTGTTCTGGGGCGCATCACTGGGCGCGCGAGATCGGCAAGCTCGGGCACACCGTTCGTCTGATCCCGCCATCCTATGTGAAGCCTTTCGTGAAGCGGCAGAAGAACGACGCCGCCGATGCCGAGGCGATCTGCGAGGCCGCGCAGCGGCCGACCATGCGCTTTGTCGCCGTGAAGAGTGAGGAGGAGCAGGCGAGTGCGGCCGTATTCCGGGCTCGTGATCTGCTGGTGCGGCAGCGCACCCAGACGATCAACGCCTTGCGCGGCCATCTCGCAGAATATGGACTGGTCGTTGCCCAGGGCCCTTCTCACACCGCCAAGCTGATGGACAAAGGTAGAGGATCCTGAGGGCGATCTGCCAGAAGCAGCCCGCCTGGCCCTCACCATGCCGGTCGATACGCTGAGATCACTGGAGGAAAGGATCAAGCAGCTCGATGCCGAGATTGCACGGCGTGCCCGAGAGGATGAAGACGTGCGGCGGTTGGCAACAATCCCCGGCGTTGGTCCGATAACGGCAACGGCTCTGGTTGCACTGGCGCCTTGCGCCGCAATCTTCCGAAAGGGGCGCGACTTCGCCGCTTGGCTGGGCCTGACGCCGCTGCAACGCTCAACCGGCGGTAAACAGAAGCTCGGTGCAACATCGAAGATGGGCGAGCGTACTTTGCGTCGCCTGCTTATCATCGGAGCGAGCGCTGTCGTGCGGCATGCTCGTCAGCGAGGCATTCGTGAAGGATCGTGGCTTGGGCGCATGCTCGCCCGCAAGCCGCCAATGCTTGTGGTCGTCGCTCTTGCGGCTCTGAGGGGCGAGCGGCCATGGCACGGTGGTGACGTTGCGATCACCGATTCCCGTGGAAGGGGAAGTGCCATGACCAATCGAGAAGTTAGACTGAGCAGAGGCGAGTTGAAAGCGTTGCTGTTGTCGGATGAGGACGGCTTTCGCCAGGCATTGCAGAGTGTCGTGCAGGAGGTTCTTGAAGCCGAGATGACGGAGGCGATCGGGGCCGAGAAAGGGGAGCGGACGGCGGAGCGGACGAGTTACCGGTCCGGCTATTACGAGCGCAAGCTGGTGACGCGGGTCGGGGTGCTGGAGCTTCGCGTTCCGCAGGATCGGGCTGGCCGGTTCTCGACGGAGTTGTTTGAGCGCTACCAGCGTTCGGAGAAGGCATTGGTGTCGGCGCTGGTCGAGATGTACGTGCAGGGCGTTTCGACCCGCAAGGTGAAGGCGGTGACGGAGGAATTGTGCGGCCACTCTTTCTCGGCCTCGACGGTGAGCGAGGCGACGATGCGGCTGGATGAGGCGCTCAAGGCGTTCTTCACGCAGCGGCTCGAGGAAAGCTATCCGTATCTCATTTTGGACGCGCGCTATGAACGGGCTCGCGAGGCGGGCGTGATCGCCAGCCAGGCGGTGCTGGTGGCGATCGGCGTGTAGGGCCGGCGCCAGGTTCTGGGCGTGGAGCTGGCCAACCGGGAGAGCCATTCGAGCTGGCGCGAGTTCGTGACGGGGCTCAAGAATCGCGGGCTCGCCGGCGTCGAGTTCGTCGTCTCCGACGACCATCCGGGGCTCAGGGCGGCAATCCGCGAAGTGCTGCCCGAAGCGGTCTGGCAGCGCTGCTACGTGCACTTCCTCAGAAACGCGCTCGACTACGTGCCGCGCAAGGTCGACGACGATTGCCTGATGGAGCTCAGATGGTTCTACGACCGGCGCGACCTTGCGAGGTCAAACGCGACCTGGCGCAGTGGATCGCCAAATGGCAGGCCAAATACCCGAAGCTGGTCAACTGGGTGGAAGATAACATCGAGGAGACGCTGAGCTTCTATCGGCTGCCGCTAGCTCACCACAAGCACATGAAGTCGACGGATGACATCGACAAGCCTGATTTCGACTTTTTCGATTCCTGTTGCGTTTCTTTGTTCGGCTCAGGTGAGCCTGCTTCTTCGTCCCGGCCCACAGGATTTCCCACGCGAGCGTGTCGAGACGCAGTCAAGGCTGGCCGGTGCGATGGCGCCACGGCCGGCTGCGAGGTTTCCAGGCCACGCCTTGACGGCGTCGAGCACGGCGCCATTCTGGAGCGGACCGAAGGCGTCGGTCGTGCCGCCAGATTTCCTTGTGCTATTTTGTCCGGCACGGACGACCACGTGGCAAAGAGTGGTGCGAGAGGATGAGAGTGCCGCCACGCAGCCGTTATAGTCGTTCCTCGTTTGTGGCGTCCGTGCGCCGCTTCGGCCCTCGTGACCGCCAATGCCGAACCATTAGCTCGTAGGCACGTTCGGCATTCTCGGCCGCGGCTTTCTCGCTGTTTCGCAACTCCTTCACGTTGTAGGCGTAAGCCGAACCGCGGCGACCGACACCGCGCTCGCCCGGCGCGCCGGCCTTGAGAGCGAGCTGCCTCTGCTTTGCCGCCACCAGCGCCGGGCGAGCCCAGAAGTAGTCCTGCTCCTTTGTCAGCAGATGCCAGATCAGCACGGCGAGCTTGCGGGCGACCGCCACAGCTGCGACCTGATGACCACGCTTGTTACGGATGCGTAGGAAGAAGGCCCTGAGCGGTCCGGGCGCCTTCGCCGCCGCCCAGGCGGCCTCGACCAGCATGGCGCGGGCATGGGAACGCGCATGTTTGCTGATCCGGCCATATTGCGCCAAGCCAAGACCGGATTGGCGCACACGCGGATTGAGGCCGAAGTAGCTCACCAGCTTCTGCGGCTCGCGGAACCGCCGGATGTCGCCGACCGCGGCGATGATACCGCTCGCGACGATGACATTGACGCCGGTGATCGTCTGAAGCCGCCGGACTTGCGCATCATCAACCGCTTCCCGGGCGATGTCGCGATCGAGGTCAGCCAGATCCTCGGCCAGGCGATCGATCTCGCGGATGTGGCGGGCGATAGCGGCCCGCTCGTCGTCGGGAAGCACCTGCCGCTCGAGCCAGGCGCGACCGCGACGGTTGAACAGATCGGCATGCGGGCAATTCGGCACTAGGTGCGCCTGCAGGATGCCATGCACCTCGTTCTTCACGCGCGTGCGATGCCGAACTACCTGGTTGCGCCGCGCGACGAGGCGGCGAAGCCGCTCGGTCCGCTCGTCAGGTACCCAGACCTCCGGCAGAAAACCGCTGGCATGGAGCTGCGCCAGAACGCCGGCATCGATCTTGTCGGTCTTAATCCTGGCATGGGCGATCGCCTTCACCTGCATCGGGTTGGCGACAATCACCCGGCCGACATAGGGCGACAGAACCCGCACCACCGCCATGGCGTTACCCGTGGCCTCGACGACAACCTCATCCGTCCGTCGCAAACTGCGGCCGAACCCTTCCAGTCCCGAGCGGGTCATGTCGACCCGTCCGTGATGGCGCAGCCGGCCGTCTTCCCAAACCACCACCTCCGCAAAGGTGCGGTGGATGTCCATTCCAATCACACGTCTCATCGGCTCCCTCTCCTCAAACAGTCGGGAGCCGGCGGGCGACGCGACACCTACGGATCCGCGCTCTCGGCGCAACCGGGCAGGTCGCAGGGGCGGCCAGCTACTAACGCGAGCTCGCAGCTCATCGAATACATCGGCCTGCCCGCACTTGGCGTGCTCCCGGTGCCCCTGTCCCGGATGGTCGCACCATACGCCGAAAATCGCTCATCTCCAGCGGGGATCGGATGGCACCGTCATGATCATACCGGTTACGAACATGCTGGAGCGGCTGAACCAGGAGATCAAGCGGCGCACCTGGTCGTTCGCATCTTCCCCAACCCGCGGAGCTGTCTGCGGCTGGTTCGGGCATTGGCGGTGGAGATCCACGAGAACTGGCTCGAGGCGACCCGCTATCTCAACATGGATCATCTGCGCCAGCACAAGAAGGAGAGCCTGAGGGCCTTGGCCGCCTGAGCACCGTCATGTATCCGCCGCTCCGCTAAACACGGGGGGCTGCGCGGCGGACACGCCGACGTCACCGCAATGCCACGCCATTTTGCAGAACTTGACGCACACAACTCTGGCATGCATTGCATGCGATTGTCGAGCATCCAGTGCTTATGACCATCCGCAACGCGGACACGTCGAGCCGCAAACAAGCATGTCAGCCGACCTTTAGTGCCGCGCCGCCAGCTTATCTTGTGCCATCTCTCATCAGACAGCATCACCCCGGCAGAGACCGGCGGCTGGTCCGGGATGTGATATTGGCGGCGCCTGCCGGTGGTCGCGACCGGGAAGATCAGATCAACATCGGCCGGAGTAGACGTTTGGCGTCGCGATAGTCCTACAGCCCACAACAGACTGCGCTCACTCAACGCCTGACGAAAAGAGCTGCTCGACCCGTAGCCCGCGTCGGCAAGCACGCAGCCGAAACGCGCGCCGGAGGCGATGACACGATCGATCTCTTCGATGGCGATCTCCGGCTTTGTCAGAGCGACCTGACGATCCTTCGGGACTCGCGCCCGCATCTCCGCTCCGGATCATTCGTCCAGGTGTCGGGCAGGAAGAGCCGAAGGCCTACCATCACCGGCACTTCGCGCGAGGCCAGGGTCACCGACACCAGTGACTGGCAATTGGACGTCTTGCCAAGCGACGAAGGGTATTGAGGCGCGACACCAATCGAATGTTGTCCCTTCTTCGGTAACGCTGTGTCGTCAATGACGAGAAAACCCGCCTCATCGCCGACCAGGCGATCTACCTCCTTCAGCAGGGCGGCCTCGAGCGGAGCGCTGTCCCAAACCCCTGCCGCGACAAAATGATGAAGCTGATCGTAGCCGACATCGCCCGCTCGCGCGGCCATCGGTGTACGCTCTTACGGTCGCCCGGCCCGATCAGACCAGCAATGTACAGCGGTCACATCCGGCGCCGAGCTGGATGCGAAAGACCTGCCAAAAACGGTTGAAGCCAGTGCTCGCGATCGGGTTGCCAGTCGACATCCATTGATCGGCCCTCCACAAGCCGACCTCCTATGAATCACGCAAACTCTCTCTTGGGAAGCTCGGCGGCGAAAGTCCAGATCGGCAGATCGGCAAAGGCGTAGGCCACCAGTCAATCCAACTCCATGCGCCATCGGGATAGACCGTACAGTATTGGTCATTATTTCAAGCGTGCTGCAATAATCGATACGCTGTTTGGCGATGGAGACCTGAGGCGGCTTGCTGCGCTGGGGGTGGCCTCATCGATCGCCACTGAATTAAACCAGATCGTCCACCTCCGGCAAAGGTGAAACATGGCGATAGGTAGGGTCAATGTCGCCCGAGCGTTATTGACTCTGATTTGACCCCTGAAAACTGGACCGTTCGAAAGTGGAGTTTTCTGCGGTAATGTCCCTTGGCTGGGAGGAGTGGGAAACGATGAAGGCATCGAAGTTTTCGGACGCGCAGAAGGCGTTTATTCTGAAGCAGGCAGCGGACCGGATTCCTGTTGCCGAGATCTGTCGGCGGGCGGGAATCAGCCAAGCGACGTAATTTAACTGGAAAAAGAAATACGACGGACTGCTGCCGACGGAGATGAAGCGGCTGAAGCAGCTTGAGGACGAGAACGGCAAGCTGAGGAAGCTGGTCGCCGACCTGTCATTGGACAAGGAGATGCTGCAAGAGGTGATCCGCCCAAAACTGTGAGGCTTGGTCGCAAACGCGAGCTGGGGCGGAGACATGCGGTGAGTGGGACGTGTCGATCCGGCGGGCTTGCCGGGTTCTGGAGTTCGACACTTCGACTTACCACTACAAGTCCCGCCGCCGCGACCAGGCCGGCATCGAGGCTCGGATCAAGGACATCTGTGCCACCCGTATCCGCTACGGCTACCGGCGCGTCCACGTGATGCTGAAGCGCAAACGGTGGGACATCAACATGAAGCGAACCTATCGCATTTACAGGAATTTGGGCCTCCAACTGAGGGACGCCCAAGCGTCGCGTAAAGGCAAAGCTGCGGGAAGATCGCCAGGAGGCCATTGGCCAGAACGACGTCTGGGCGAGGGAATTCCTGACAGTCCCGGCGGCGATGGACTTCGTTCACGATCAGCTCGCTACCGGCAAGAAGATCCGTGTCCTGACGGTCGTCGACACGTTCTCACGCTACGTCCCGGTGCTTGATCCGCGGTTCAACTATCGCGCCGAGGATGTTGCTTGGGGCACTGGAACAGGTCTGTCCGAAGATCGGTCATCCGGTCGGCCGTGACAGCGCATGCGCCTTGCCCTTACCGATGCATTCCACCTCGTGCGCATGCAGGCTGTAGATTTTGCGACCGCGCTGGCGCTGACGCTGCTCGAGAACGGTGGAGGCCTGGTAGAGCGACCATTTGAAGAGCGCGTCCAGCTCCGCGTCGCCGGCGATCTGACGGGAGATGTCGCGGACGGTACGCCCCAGATAGGTCTTGAGCCTGCGCAGCGCCTTGTTGGCCCGCTTGAACTGCTTGGCGTGCGCATAGCGCTGGTGCTTGATCAGCGCCAGCTTGCCGACCCGCACAAGGTCTGGCGCAAATCCAGCCCCGCCCGTTTGGCCAGCCGCACCAGCCGTTCGCGGGCCCGGTGGATGAGCTTGGCGTCGGTCGGGAACATCACGTTCTTCGGCTGCACGGTCGTGTCCACGATCACTTGGCGCGTGTCGGTCGGCTTCATCGCCCCGGTCTTGACCGCAATGCTGAGGCTTCCTGCAAAAGCGCGACGATCCGCTCCTCGCCCATGCGGCTCCGCCAGCGCGTCATCGAGGAGCGGTCGAACGGCAGGTCGTGGCGGAAGAACTCCTCGCCGCACAGATACTGGAAATACGGGTTCTCGATCCAGCGCTCGCACAGCACCTCGTCCGACAGGTTGAAGGTGTGCTTGAGGATCGCCAGCCCCGCCATCAGCCGGGTCGGCAGCGGCGGTATGCCGGGACCGTCCGAATAGACCGCACCGAAACGCTCCTTCAGCACCGGCTAGTCGATCGCCTGCGCCAGGCGCACCGGCTCGTGCTTCATGTTAATGATCTGATCGAGCCTGGAGCGGAAAAGATCCTGCTCTCCCGTCTCGCGCTTCTCGCGTGGCCTGGACACTGCGTCCCCCTCGATTCGCCGCCGCCGACCGAGTGAATCACGCTCCGCAGCACAAGGGAATCGCAAAATCGAATTGCAAGAAAACAGTGCCCAAACACCGCAAATCCTGCAATTCCAATGCCGACCTCCGCCCTAATCAGGATGCCAGATCAACGGTTTCCGGATAGTTCACGGCCGACTATCCGAAGACGATCCGCGTCGACCAAAGAGGCGATGGTCCTTGCTCCTAACCAAGCAAGGAACCAGTGACCAGTCAGACAAGCTTTTAGGAGGCGCGTGTAAAGATATGTGAAGCCATTTCAACGGTCGCGACACGGCTTGATATTAATCGATCCTCCTTTTGAATTTTCGTTTCATAACTTATATCGCCAGCCACCCGCAATCCCAAACTCGGCGAATGTGTATTCCGAAACACGACATATTAAGATAGCGTCACAATAGTTCTTCAAAAATTCAAACCGTCTCCAAGCGAAAACGGGTAACGTTCTCCGCACAACCATGTGACTGGAGAAAGCAATGGATCAGGTTACGCGTCCGCTGCCGCATGGCCAAATGGGCCTTCCGATACATCCCGCCGATCCCGAATTTCGTTTCAACGCCGCGCTGTATCGCGAGGGGTGGACATTTTTGTCTGCGCCATTCGATCTAGTTGGCCACAGAGCGAGGCGAATCAGATTGTTCAGTCGACCAAGAGCATTCTTGCAGCGACCGCTGACGTTTCGAGGTCCAAAGCGGAGGCTAAACTCTTCGAGAGGGCGCAGGCGTCAATCAGAGGCTGGCGCGTGTCCATGAGATCGCCGGTATCAAGATTAGCTCGGGACAGTCGATGCAATCGACGGCCAAACTATAGATACTGAGCGCGAGGCCAGTGGCTGCAGCGAAATGGCTCTTTCCGCCGCCGGGCGGCCCGAACTTGAGGACGTTGGCGCCTTTGGCGCGCCATATATGTCCGGCGGCCATTGCCATGATCTGGGCTTTGGAGATCATTGGGACGGCGTCGAAGGCAAAGCTGTCGATAATCTTGCCCGGCGGAGAGAACAACGATGAACTATAGGTTAAACCGCAGACGTTTCATGCAGATGACCTCCTCCGCTATTACGGTCGGCGCGCCGTTCTCGGTCGCGAACCGGGCCACGGCACAATCGTCGAGCGAAATAACTGTGGCGTTCGGTGGCGGTGATTGGGGCAAAGCTAACATCGAAGCGTACGCCAAGCCATTCGAAGCTGAAACGGGCATCAAGCTGAGGCCGATCACCGACGATATAGACATGGGTAAGATTGAGTTGATGGTGAAATCAGGCAATGTCACGCTGGATGTTGCCACATTATCACAGGCTCCCGCCCTTACAGCGGGTCGAAAGGGCGTGCTTGAGGAGATCGATTATTCGATCTACAAAAAGGAAGAGTTGGACGCAATTTACGACTTCGCCAAGCAGAAGTGTGGTGTCGCCGCGCTCATATATTCTTACAACATGGTATACAATACTGAAGTTTTTTCTGTTGATAAGCCGCGACCTACAACCTGGGCGGAATTCTGGGACGCCGAGAAGTTTCATGGCGTTCGAGCGCTGGTGTCCGGGCAATACGGTTCGGAGGGGCCCTGGGAGGAAGCTCTGTTGGCGGATGGCGCTCCCACGGATCAACTCTATCCAATGGACATCGATCGCATTTTCGCAAGTCTGGACAAAATCAAGCCGCATATCCGCAAATGGTGGGGGAGCGGCTCCGAAATCCAACAAATGTTGCATGACAAGGCCGTTGATATCGCGCAATCCTATGACGGGCGAGCGCTCTTTCTGGTCGATCAGGGAGCACCAACTGAGATCAATCGGAATCAGGCAAAGCTACAATGGGACTGCTGGGTAATTCCGAAAGGCGGTTCGAACTCTCAGGAAGCTCAGAAGTTCATCGAATTCGCAACTCGCGCCGACCGCCAAGCAGCCTTCTCCCGGCTATTCCCGGAAGGTCCAAGCAACCGCAACGCATTCAAACTGATCCCAGATCAGGTTGCCCGGAAACTTCCTACTCATCCGGACTACATGAGCAGCAGCGTTCCCATGAACGGTCAGTGGTATTCTGATGTTGGCCCGGACGGTCTGTCAAACATTGAGCGACTCATTCAGCGGTGGAACGAATGGGTTCTGCAATAGAGTTAAGATCCAACTGGGACATAACGGCAAGCCGGGCGGTGCTATCGTGCGGGTTGCCGACCGGGTATTCTGAGCATCAAAGCCTAGCTATTTCTGTTCCAACTTGGAATTGTAAATACGATAGCCGATTTTGGCCAAGCACCGGGAGAACTAAGGTCATCCGGTGTATCGGGGTTGGCCGCTGCAGGTCGGGAGCGATGTCCATCAGCGGTTGGATAGTGCTGAGGAGCAATAATGAACATGCACGCGAAAACCGCAGATCTACTCCCAGAGGATTACGTGCTGAAGTTAAGCCCAGTTCAGCCGCAGATCGAATTCCGCAACGTCACCAAAATGTATGGGAAGGTCGCCGCTGTCAGAGATCTTTCGCTGACAGTGCGTCGCGGCGAGTTCCTAACCATACTCGGTCCGAGCGGTTCGGGAAAAACCACAACACTGATGCTGCTCGCCGGCTTTGAGGCACCGAGTGCGGGAGATATTATGATCGCTGGTCACTCGGTCGCCGAAGTACCGTCCCATCGACGCGACCAAGGTATCGTTTTCCAGAATTACGCACTGTTTCCGCATCTCACAGTCATAAGGAACCTAGAGTTCCCGCTCGAAATGCGCGGCGTGAGCGCCGCCGAGAGGACTACCCGGGTCAGCCGCATGTTGGAGCGGGTCCATCTAAATGATCTTGGTCTGCGCATGCCGTCCCAATTGAGTGGCGGACAGCAGCAACGCGTAGGACTTGCGCGCGCTTTTATAGCCGATCCGCCCTTCCTCTTACTTGATGAACCGCTCGGTGCCCTGGATCGTAACCTCCGCGAGCAGATGCAGATTGAGATGAAGAGCTTGCACAAAGAGTTCGGCATCACGACCGTCTGCGTTACTCACGACCAGGAAGAGGCGCTGACCTTGTCGGACCGTATCGTTGTCATGCGAGCTGGGAAGATCGAGCAGATTGACAGCCCAGAGGCGCTGTACGACCGGCCGGCAACGTCCTTCGTCGCAAAATTTGTGGGCGAGGCGAATATTCTCGAAAATTCCGGTTTCGGCGTCGAATCCGATACAGAGCAGCCGACCGGCACAGTGGCTATGATCCGGCCGGAGCGTATCCGCATCGTTGCACCTGAGGCACTGACGCCCGCCGACGCAGACCGTCGCCAGTCCGTTGCCGGCACAGTGGACGATATGATTTATGCCGGCCCCTTGAGGAAATACCATGTGCGGGTCGGGAGCAATGTCTTCGTCATCCGTGAGCAAGTTGCCGCAGGGCAGCCAATCTTTCGACCCAGCGACGAGGTACGGCTCAACTGGCTGCGATCCGACGTTCGCTTCGTTGCCGCGTAGCCACCAAGAGGGTAGGCTAATGAAAAGTCTTCACAAACTGGGCCAAATGCCCGTTGGCCTCATAGCGCCGGCCCTCGCTATTTTGCTTATCGTCTTCGGTATTCCAATCGTTGTGCTCTTCCTGACCAGCGTCAATGCGCCGAACTTCTCGATATCGAATTATCTTGAGTTCTTTGGCCAAAGGGCGAACGTCCGCGTGCTCATCCAGACCGTCGAAGTAAGCCTTGTGGCAACGTCCATCTGTTTGATCGTCGGCTATCCCATGGCCTATCTTATCGTAACGGCTTCTAAAGGCGTTCGCATGACACTGATTGCGCTTGTCATCGTCCCTTATCTCACCAGCGGATTGGCTCGTACATATGCGTGGATCGTCATTCTTGGCGATCGTGGCGTGATCAACAATCTATTGCTCGACATCGGGATGATCAAAAGTCCGCTGCCTCTCATCTACAACCGTATGGCAGTGTATATTGGCATGGTGCACATCATGTTGCCATTGATGATCCTTCCCCTCGTTAGCGCCATGATGGGAATTGACAGGTCGCTCATGGCGGCAGCCAGGAGTATGGGTGCGCGGCCATTCATTGCTTTCCGACGGATATTCTTCCCTCTGAGCATGCCAGGCGTGCGCAGTGGCTCACTGCTGGTCTTCGTGTTCTGTCTGGGTTTTTACATAACGCCAGCCGCGCTCGGCGGTTTGCGCGACGCGATGCTGTCAACCTTCATAGAAGCTCAGGTCCAAAGCTCCTTTGATATCGCACGGATCGCGACGGCGTCCTTTATTCTCCTGGCGATTGCCGTAGTCGTGCTTTCCATGCTTGGGCTCGACCTATCGGGTACCCAAGGACGCGCGGCGAACCCAGTCCGGAAGCCCCGGCTGATCCGTCTGCCGATAGTCGGCATGTTGAAACGCTATCTAAGCGAGCTGCCGGGTCCCTACCGCGCGAAGCGCTGGTCGGCCCACCTTTACCGGGCAGGTGCTGGTAGCCGGTGGTCGGAAATCGTCGGAACAGTGTTCGTCATGATCGTCATGGCCTCCCTTCTTTTCCCTAGCGTCATAGTCGTTATTATGTCGTTCAGTGCCGGGGCGTTCCTGCAGTTCCCGCCTTCAGGCCTTTCACTACAATGGTATCGCTCCTTCTTCGGAGATTCATCCTGGAATGGGGCGGCATGGACCAGCGTCCAGATCGGCATTGCAGTCGCCGTTCTGTCGACCATCGTGGGAACCCTAGCCGCCTTCGGCCTGAGCCGTGTCGGTCCAAGGCTGCGCAGCTCCATGACAATGATCATCCTGACCCCGATAACCTTTCCGGTGATCGTCGTTGGCATCGCTACGTATCTTGGGCTAACAAAACTTGGGCTGGCCGGCTCGAAGACTGGTATCGTCCTCGCCCACAGCATTGGATCCATCGGCCTTGTCGTCGTGATTGTATCCGCGACGCTAGCGAGTTTTGACCGAACGCTGGAGAAGGCGGCCAAGAGCATGCGTGCGAGGCCCTTGCAAACCTTTAGGAGGGTGACGCTGCCTTTGATCCAACCCGGCGTAATCGGAGGCGCCATGTTCGCGTTTCTCCACTCCTTCGACGAGGTCGTCATCACTTCTCTGGTCGGTGGGCTTTCGATCCGAACCCTGCCGCTCAAGATGTTAGAGAATATTCGCCACCAGATTGACCCCACGATCGCTGCAGTCGCATCTCTGTTGATGCTCTTGCCAGTGCTTTGGCTTGTCGTTCTTTATGTCAGATGGTGGCCATCCCGACCGAAAGATCAGCACGCCCTCCCGGAGCCTGCGACTTCTCCGTAACCCGCTATGCAGTGATGTGCCTTCGCATCTGAATCCGAAAACCACCTTCAGCTACCGATGTGGTGACCGCCGGATCGAGGAAGATTTCGCAGACTCGAGGAAGAATTCGCAGGCTTATGCGTTGGCTTCACATTATCGGGTATGAACTCGTTGACGCGTTGACGAGAGTTTTCAGTAATTTTATCAGCGCTATACAGTGCGCTTTCGGCGTGCCATCTGGAAACCGGATGGCATCCCTCCGCAACAATATATGGCATCCCTCCGTAACAACTATTGACGAACGCAACGCCAACTCGCCGGCACTGAGCAGGAACGCACGAAATACAGCGCCTCTCAACGCTAGTTGAAAGGCCAAACAATGTGTAGGCGGACTAACGTTACCGCAGCTTTGATTGAACGTGAGATATGGCCGCGATTTTCTTCGCAGAATCCTCTGACACGTACCCCCATTCCGAAATCGGAATACGACGGCGTCAGCAGAGGGGGCTAGAAGCGGTCGCGCTGGCCGGCTTAAAGACCCTTGTGGTAACTTCGCGTAACCATCTTCAGTATCTGACCGAGTATGATGGCAACCGCATTATACTACGCGCCGTTCCCATTAAATTTGATGCCGTGACACGCGCGACCTGCATTGAGCGCGAGTATGAGGTAGAGAGCGCGCGTGCAGAAAGCTGCATCGACGAAATTGGCCTGCTGCCGGTTTTTCGGGCACGCTGTTAATCTTACTGAGTCAGAAAGTCTTGGTCTATCGTGGCAGCGCTGCTACTCGCCGTTGGTTCGCTCGTACTTTTCTAAACGTTGAAGAGCGAACGTCACGAAGCAATCGACAGCTATCTGAAAACGCGATGGCACCGGCCGGAACATTATATTGGAGAATTGAACACCGCGTGGCGCATACTTCCAAAGCTGGGGAACGCAACCGCGCAACAGCTTTCGTAAACCCGGCGCCAGGTCGCCTGACTACTCGCAATAGGTTGAACATGAGCGAAGCACCACATCTTACCTTTGATCTTGATACGCCCGGCGTGAGCAGGGGGCATCTTTTTGTCCCAGGAGGTGCCGATCGCGGGGAGCTTTCGCTCCCGGTCTTCAGTCTCAATCAAGGAGAGGGACCGCGCCTGCTTGTCACCGGCGGAAATCATGGGAATGAATTGGAGGGCCCAATTGTCGCGCGACGGCTTATTAACTGGCTGCCAGAAGCGCAAACCTGTGGAAGGGTCATCGTTCTACCGGTGCTCAATCCATTGGCGGTGCAGGCCTGGAGCCGCAATACTCCGCTCGACGGGTTGAACCTAAATCGCGTCTTTCCGGGCCGCGCCGACGGGTCAGTGACCGAACGAATCGCGGATGCGGTTTCGCACGTTTTGTTGCCTATGGCCGACACCGTATTTGATCTGCACAGCTTCGGACCCACGTGGGATTTTCCACCAGCGGCTACGACGCACCCCGTTGCCGATCCCGATCTCATGGCCAGGACGGTGAGGATGGCGGAAGCGTTCAACTTGCCCTTGACCTTGGTCTGGCAACACAACGACACGGCTGGAATGTTTGATATCACGGCACAAAAGCAGGGCAAGGTATTTGTCTGCGCTGAATTCGGCGGCGGCGCGGTCGGCGCGGACAATCTCGCGATCTACGAGGCTGGAGTACGCAACGCGCTCATGGCGCTCGGGCTGGTCGAGGGCAAAGCCGAGTATCCAACGTTCCGACATCGGAGTTCCGGCCAAACACTTGAAACGCATCCCTCCGATGAGTTGAAATCGCCTGCGGCGGGCATCTTCGAGCCTCGCTGCTCGGTGCTGGATGAAGTGAAGCAGGGAGATCTGGTAGGTATCCTGCATCCGATGGATTCGCTGTCCTCCAAGTCCATTGATATCCGAGCGCCTGGAACATCCACCGTCTTGGCCATAAGCTCGGGGATGCATGTCGACGCCAGCAAAGTAGTAGCGCTCGTTGCGCGACCTAGGAAGTAGGTGCAGGCCAGCCAGCGCCTCGCGCGTGCCAGTAGCCTCAGGATGAATCGAGTGACTGAAGTGCAGATCAAAGATGTCCTACTGGCGCCTGGCAACGGCGCATTTTTCTATGATGATCAGGACGCCATTAGGTCCGGCGCAATCCAGGATGGCTTCATCTATGTCGGCACACCGAAAACGGCTGGGTTCAAAGCCGTTCGTGTTCCAGCGTCTTCACTTAGCGTCGGACTGGTCCTTGCCGACGACAAGGTTGTCTGGGGCGACATGATGAGCGTCCAGTACTCTGGTGCTGGCGGACGCGATCCTATGTTTGACATCAAAGAAATCTCGGATCTGACGTCGCAGGTTGTGGTGCCGCGGCTTCTCGATGTCGATGCCTCTCTTTACGTTGATGCCTGCGCGAAGGTTTTCGAGCCATTCCAACATGGGCGGCTACCCCTCGCGCTTGAGTACGGCGTCAGTCAGGCGCTGCTTCGCGCAGCGGCTCATCTTCAACGTACGACGATGGCGGAGATCATATGCAGCGAATTTGATCTGCCGCTGCCGACGCGCAATGTGCCAATTTATTGCCAAAGTGGCGACGCTCGCGAAATCAACGTCGACAAAATGATCCTGAAAGCCGTGGATGTCCTTCCCCACGGCCTGATCAACTCACGCCAGAAATTTGGCGTCGGCGGCCGGACCTTCATGGAGTTCGTGAAATGGGTCGCAACGCGAACGCGTGAACTCGGCCCCCCGGGCTATCAACCGGTGCTGCATTTCGATGTGTATGGCTGGATCGGTCAGGAAATCGGTCTGGAGCCGCAAACCATCGCCGACTTTATCTGCAAGGTTGCAGATGCGGTTCCGGATTTCACGCTCAACATCGAGTGCCCGGCGGACTTTGGTTCCACGCAGGCCCAAATTGATAACTACGCTCGAATTGTATCGATCCTGAATGACCAGGGTTCCAGCGCTCGCATTGTCGTAGACGAGAGGTGCAATACGCTTGAGGACATTCGGCTCTTTGCCGAAGCGAAGGCCGCGCATCTCGTTCAAATCAAGACCCCGGATGTGGGCTCAATTGCCGACACGGCGCGTGCCGTTCTTCTGTGCAAGGAGCACAAGGTGGGAGCGTATGTCGGGGGAAGCTGCACTGAGACTGATCTCTCCGCCCGGGCTTCGGTTCACATATCGGTGGCAACCCAGGCGGACATGATGCTCGCAAAGCCCGGAATGGGAGTCGATGAGGGATTCTCCATCGTCGGGAACGAACAGAACCGATTGCTCGCGATGCTGAACCGTCATCGGACTCAAAACGAAAACGTTGGATGAAAAGCACGGTGTCGCATGCAGAACTGTCTTGAGGGGATCACCGTGGTTGCTGTGGAGCAGGCGGTGGCCGCGCCATATGCATCATCTCGTCTTGCGGACGCCGGCGCCCGCGTTATAAAGATCGAGAGGCCTGAAGGGGATTTTGCTCGAAGTTACGACAATTTAGTACGGGGGCAAAGCGCCTATTTCGTCTGGCTCAATCGGGGTAAGGAGTCGGTTTGCTTGGATCTGAGATCGGAGGCGGACCGCCACGTCTTGGAAATGCTCATTGCAGCCGCCGATGTATTCATCCAAAACCTGAAGCCGGGCAGTATCGAAAAACTGGGTTTTGGGTCTGCGGATCTGCGTCGACGCTTCCCGCGGCTGATCACTTGCGACATTTCCGGTTTCGGAGACGGGGGCCCGTTTTCCCACCTGAAGGCTTACGATCTGATCGTCCAAGCTGAAACAGGTTTGTGCGCGATCACCGGTACTCAACCAGGTCCAGCGCGGGTAGGGGTATCGGTTTGCGACATCTCAGCAGGCATGTCGGCGCATGGTGCCATTCTTCAGGCGCTGTACCACCGCGAGCGGACAGGTGAGAGCACCGGTATACAAGTTTCGTTATTCGATTCCATCGCCGATTGGATGAACGTGCCGGTGCTGCAGCACGATTATAGCGGCTACGAAACGGTTCGCGCCGGCGTGACCCACCCGTCGCTGGCCCCTTATGGTGCCTACAGCTGCGTCGACGGCAAGGATGTCATCTTATCGGTCCAGAATGACCGGGAATGGGTAAACTTTTGCGAGAAGTTTCTGAAGAAGCCCGAGCTCACCCGCACACCGGGATTCGCCGATAATATGGAGCGGCTTGGTAACCGGCCACGTCTGGATGAGATCATTCAACGACGTTTTTCCGAACTATCCAGCGAGCAAGCAATGCACGAGCTTGAGGCTGCTGGACTGGCGTATGGCCGGCTGAACGAAATATCGGACGTTTCAAAGCATCCACATGTGCGCAGGGTTGCGGTTGGCACGCCTGAAGGGATTGTGGAGACGATAGCGCCGGCGGCGATTTACAATTCTGAGCGACCCGCGTTTCGCCCAGTTCCGGCTCTTGGCGCCCACACAGAGGCTGTCCGCGACGAGGTTCTATCGCGTTCACGCGAAAGAGCTGCGTCAGCTTGAAGGCACGCCTTCCCAGTAGGCTTGGCGCGCTGCGATTTACAGAGTCCGTGCATACTTCTGGCCAACCTCAGGGCGTCGGCCGCGTAGCAAGCTCAAATGCCCTCGCCAGAATCGACCGCAGAGGCGCTCTATGATCAGAGACATCGTACCGGCCATCGAAGGAGCGATGTCTGTGCCCCGATGGAGATCCCTGCTCTTCGTTCCCGCACACGTTCCGCGCTTTGTAGAGACGGCCCATGAGCGCGGGGCAGATGGCGTCATTCTCGACCTCGAGGATTCCGTTCCCCAGGATCAGAAGGGCGAGGCACGGCGGCAGCTTCGTGAATCCGTGGCAAAGGTGGCGCGCAAGGGCGCATCTGTTTTGGTCCGCTTGAATCGTGGTTTGCGCGCTTTGGCGGCCGACCTCGATGCCGCCGTGATGCGGGGTGTTGACGCACTGGTTCTTCCAAAGACGGATTCGGCAGAGTGGGTTTTAGAGATAGCGAATGCGGTTTCAGAACTTGAACGAGAAAGAAATCTTCCGCTGGGGCGCATCCGGTTCCTTGCGCAGATCGAGACGCCGGGCGCCTTGCAAAGGCTCGCGGGCATTGCGTCGGCGCATCCAAGGATGGTCGCAATGGCGCTTGGTCCTGAAGACTTCAGTGCCGCTGTTGGCGGCGCCCCGGAGTTTGACCTTCTCTTGATGCCCAACCTTTCTGTTCTTTTTGCCGCCCGCGCGGCAGGGCTGCTCCCACTGGGGTTTATAGGAAGCATCGGCGAGTTTTCGGACACCGATAAGCTTCGCGAAGCCGCGGCGCATGCGCGGCGGCTTGGCTTTGCCGGAGCTTTGGCGATACATCCGGCACAGGTAGCCATATTCAATGAGGCTTTCTC
The DNA here is from genome assembly GCF_040321165.1 of Mesorhizobium sp. M0500. NCBI lineage: Bacteria > Pseudomonadati > Pseudomonadota > Alphaproteobacteria > Hyphomicrobiales > Phyllobacteriaceae > Mesorhizobium > Mesorhizobium sp. M0500. Next base: position 76,958 of record NZ_JAMYRB010000017.1, on the reverse strand, counting down.
GCCAAGCGCACAGGAACTCGAGTGGGCCTATAGTATCGTCGCGGCGGAAAACGATGCCAACACGCGTGGACTGTCTGCATTCTCGTTGAATGGTAAGATGATTGATCCGCCAGTAGTTCGGCGCGCCCACGAGATCCTTGGCTCTCGCCAGCAATAATCGACCTGCCTTTAATCAGCGGCCGGACAGCCGCTGGTTTTCGAGACATGGCCCGATGGTTTATCTTGCCTGCCATCTCGTTTCGAGATAGATAAGAGGCCCTGGGGATCATGCCCCGGTTGGATTTGGTCATCGTGGACATCAGGCAGTTAAGATACTTTGTCGGCGTGGTGGAAGCCGGCAGTTTTACGAAGGCCGCTGCGCTCCTGCATGTCGCTCAGAGTGCCCTTAGCCTGCATGTGCGTCAACTGGAGGAAAGCTTCGGCACTCAGCTGCTGGTACGCGACAGGACCGGCATCAGTGTGACCGCCTCCGGAACCAAACTGCTTGAGCGCGCGCGGACGATTCTCAGGGAAATTCGACTCACCGAGATAGAACTGACCAACACGGTGGCTTCTCCTTTCGGAGAGGTGACCATCGGCATTCCGTCCGGGGCCGCGCGTGTCCTTAGCGGTCCGCTGCTTGAATCGGTAAGAAACGAGCTGCCAAGGATCTCCCTTAAGATGATCGAGGGCATGACGGGACCGTTGGAAGAGTGGATGGCTGCCGGCCGCTTCAATCTGGCTGTCCTCTACCGCACTGCCGAGAGCGCGGGGCGGATGACGGTGCTGGCACGCGAGGAATTTTACCTGGTGGTGCCGCCGGGTGAACCGCCTTTCGAAGACGAGATACCGCTCGCCGACCTGCATGCGTTCCCGCTGGCGGTACCCATGCGTAACAACAATGTCAGGCGTTCGGTGGCTGATGTGGTTGCGCAGCACGGTTGTGTGCTTGACGTCAGATTTGAAGTCGACTCCCTTTCCACGATCATCAATATGGTCATGGAAGGAAAAGCGTATTCTATCCTTGCCCCGTCGGCCATCCAGAGGGAAGCCTCTCAGGGACAGGTCCGGACGGTTAAAATCATTGATCCAGTGATTACCCGCTCGGTTGTGCTTGCCGTCAACCCCAAAGATGAGCAATCTCCCGCTGTCTCTGCGGTCCGCAAGCTGATCCCCAATGTCACCAGGACATTAATCGAGAGCGGGCAGTGGCCGGCCACGGCTCCGGTCCGGGCTTAGGCATATCCGTCAAACCGAATCCCAGTGCTATCACGCTTCCACGGCGGGCCCGAGCCGGCTATCAATCTGGATTCGAGATGGTTCTGGGCGACATTCCATATTTGACCCGGCGTGACCATCGCGATGAGACTGCAGAGAAGTGAGCCCATGGTCGGAGATCGGCTGGTCTCGCACTGGCAGAAATACTCAAGCGGAGCATGGGATGTCCAACGCCACGAGCTATCAGCTTTTCATCAATGGCAGATGGCGAGACGGTGCTAGCGGAGCCACTCTGCCGGTAATCAATCCGGCGACTGAGATGGTATTTGCCTCGGTGGCCTCGGCGACGATACCGGATCTGGATGAGGCCCTCGCTTCGGCAGAGCGCAGCCGCAAGGCCTGGTCCTCGCGGCCTGCAAAAGATCGTGGCGAGATTCTCGTAGCAGCCGCCAAAATTCTGGCAGCGAAGGTTGAAGCGGCGGCTAGGGACCTGTCAGCCGAACAGGGAAAGACGATTGCCGAAGCGACAGGTGAGTACGCGCGCGCTGTCGAAACGCTGGAGTGGAACGGAACGCACGCCGAAGAGTTGTCGGCCCCTATTCCGATGGGCCCGAACCGGATGATCGTCCCCGAGCCACTTGGCGTCGTTGCTGCCTTTACGCCTTGGAACTATCCCGCCGTTCTCATCGTCCGCAAGCTCGCCCCTGCTTTGGCGGCAGGCTGCCCCGTGATCCTCAAGGGGGCCGAAGAGACACCAAGCGCGGCTGTCCATTTCGTCGAAGCCTTGCAACAAGCGGGTATTCCGGACGGCGTGGTCAATCTCGTCTTTGGCGTTCCGGTGCAAATATCCCGGCATCTCCTCAGCTCGCCGATCGTCAAGGTCCTAACGTTCACGGGCTCTACCGAGGTTGGAAAACAGCTCGCCAAGCTGGCCGCGAATAACTTGCAGCGATGCATCCTCGAGCTCGGTGGGCACTCCCCCGTCATTGTATGCGACGATGCCGACCTCGCAAAAGCTATACCGGCAATCTCGGAATACAAGTTCGAGTGCGCTGGCCAGAGTTGCAACGCGCCCAGCAGGATCCTCGTCGCGCGAACCCTATATGAGGAATTCTTGTCCCGGATGACGGAAGTCGCCCGAAAGATCAAAACCGGTCCACCGGACGACCCTGCGACGGAGATGGGGCCGATGGCAAATGCACGGCGAATCGAGGCCATGCAGCGTCTGGTTAAGGATGCGGTCGATCGCGGTGCCACCATCGAAACCGGTGGCACCCGCATCGACCAACCGGGTTTTTACTGGCCGCCAACGATCCTGACAGGCGTGCCAAATGATGCCAGAGTGCTTCATGATGAGCCGTTCGGACCGATCCTCACCGTGGCGCCGTTCGATACGATCGAGGAGGCCATCGAAGAAGCCAACGCCACTGACTATGGCTTGGCCGCCTACTTCTTCACTGGCGCTGACGATACGAAACGGGCGCTGATCGGCGGTCTTTCGGCCGGCGCTCTTAGTGTGAATTATCTTAAAGGGGTTTCAGCAGATGCGCCGTACGGAGGCGTTAAACAGAGCGGGTATGGATATGAAGGAGGCGAGCAGGGGGTGCGGAGCTTCCAGAGCCTGAAACTGGTCAACGGGTTCGGTTCATTCGGATGAGATTTCGTGAATAAGACAAGACGGACCATTGCCGGGGAGGATATCACAAAGAGCGTCGCAGACGCCCTTCAGTACATCTCATATTACCATCCTTCCGACTATATCCGCTACCTTTCGCAGGCATACACTCGCGAACAGAGTCCGGCAGCGAAGAACGCCATCGGGCAGATCCTGCTGAACTCGCGCATGGCCGCCTTCGGACGGCGCCCGATCTGCCAGGACACCGGTCTTGTGGTAATCTTTGCAAAGGTCGGCATGGGCGTCCGCATCAAATCAACGGCCAGTTTCGCTGACCTCGTGAATGAGGGCGTCCGTCGGGCATACCTTGACCCGGACAACCCGCTTAGGCCATCGATCGTCGCCGATCCGCTCGCCGGACGGATCAATACCCGCGACAACACGCCGGCGGTCATCCACGTCGACCTCGTGCCCGGTAACGGAATCGAGATTACCATCGCCGCAAAAGGGGGCGGGTCGGAAAACAAGGCGCGTTTCACCACCCTTAACCCAAGCGCGTCCGTTGCCGACTGGGTTGTCGAGACCGTCTCGAGCCTGGGCAGCGGATGGTGCCCGCCCGGCCTGATCTCGGTCGGCATCGGTGGCAGCGCTGAAAAGGCGATGCTGCTGGCCAAGGAGGCCATGAACGAGCCGATCGACATGTCGGAACTGATCGCCAGGGGGCCCTCAAGCGCGGAGGAGGCGCTGCGGATCGAGCTTTATGAACGAATTAATGCGCTAGGCATCGGCGCTCAGGGCCTAGGCGGCCTGACGACAGTCGTTGACGTCAAGGTTGCTACCTATCCTACACATGCGGCGTCGAAGCCTGTGGCGCTCATTCCGCAATGCGCCGCCAACCGGCACCTGAAGTTTATCTTGGACGGCACAGGACCGGTACAGCTCCAACCGCCCGCCCTTTCCGCATGGCCCGAGATCGGTCATGAGGGCTTGCAAACAACCGGCGTCCGTCGGGTCAATCTCGATGCGCTCATGAAGGAAGACACGGCATCGTGGCGCTGCGGGGAAACCCTTCTTTTGTCCGGTAAGATGCTGACGGGCCGTGACGCCGCCCACCAGCGAATGGTCGAGCTGATCGATGCCGGCAAGCCGCTCCCGGTCGATCTGCGGGGACGCGTGATCTACTACGTCGGACCAGTCCGCGCGGTGAGGGATGAGGTCGTCGGGCCGGCTGGCCCGACAACCTCCAGCCGCATGGACGGCTTTACTGAAAGGATGCTCGCCGAGACCGGACTATATGCGATGGTCGGCAAAGCGGAGAGGGGCCCGGCAGCGATTGAGTCGATTGTGAGACACAGAACGCCCTATCTCATCGCAGTTGGTGGCGCTGCGTACCTGATTTCAAAATCGATCAAGGCGGCGCGGATCGTTGCCTTTGAAGACCTGGGCATGGAAGCGATCTATGAATTCGAGGTGCAGGACATGCCGGTCATCATGGCTGTCGATGTTGAGGGAAACTCCATACACAATTCCGGACCTCTTGAGTGGCGTAAGCGTATGGCGGCCGACAGCATCGCGCGCAGCATCGGCGTTTGAGTCCGCCGGCTGCGCGATCCGGCCAGACTCCCGCCTCGGATTTTGGGCCGTATCGGTAATACCAGCGGCCATTTGTGGTTCAGCTCCTCGGAGAGCCAGACAGGAAAGGCTTTCAAGTCGCTCTCGATGCCAACGCTCAGTGTAAAGACTGCATCGACCTGCCTTCCTCACGATTGACGCTCAGGATGCTGTCTAGGAGTGCCAATCGGGTCAAGCACCGGAGATACCAAAAAGATGCACTATTCATTTACGAGGAGGCCGCCGCCGACAGGCGACCACTCTTTCCAAATGCGTCATCGCCCGGTTGGGGGCAGGGGCAATACCCAATGTTCTACAGCGTTTCTGGTTGGATCGTTCTCAGCCCCCTGACTTAACAACCTCGCAGTGAAGCTTGCGGCCGAGGACGAATGACAGCCACTATATTTCGCTCGCTTCGATTGATGATGGAAGTTGGCACTAACTGCGCTGCGACTAGCGCTTGAGAGCAAAGGTCATGAAGTCGAAACCCGATCCTGTGCGACTAGACGCTTGGGATGTCCGGATTCTCTCAGAGATCCAGTCAGACGGTCGGATTTCGAAAAGCGAGCTCGCAAAGCGTGTTCACCTTTCGGCGTCGGCCTGTTCGGAGCGGCTCCGCGTGCTCCAAGCCGCAGGGATCATTGAGGGGTTCTACGCGCGACTAAGTCCAGTCCTCATGGGGGGCATCATCTCTATAATGGTCGAGGTGGTTCTGGATCGCCATCGTCTCGAGGACCAACGGCACTTCGAGACTGCGATCCAACAGATTCCGGAAATCCTCGACTGCTGGGCTATCGGAGGGCGGATCGACTATCTGATGCGCGTTTCATCTCCTTCCATGGCTGCGTATCAGGATTTCATGGAGGAATTGCTGCAGGCAGGCTTGGGTATCGAGCAATATTACAGCCTTGTCGTGACGAAACCAGTGAAATCCAACTCACCGATTCCTCTGTCCGCCCTGAGGCAGCGGTAAACTCTCCCGAAGCCTTGGTTTTCACGGCGATTGGTGCCGATTCCGTGAATTCGTCGGCTAAAAGTGTGCATTCCCGCGAAACCCGAGATACGTTTGCCACTATGCTGGTTTCCAACGGGCGGCTGGCCGAGTGTTCCCAGCCGACTGATGCGCGAGGAGAGCGACGATGCGTTTGAGCAATCTGGGAACCGAGCAACTGCGGGAGAAGGATCGAAGCTTCGTCTTTCATCCGTCTACACACTTGGCCAAGCACAGCCGCGGCGAGACGCCAAACCGGATCATGGCCGGCGCAGAAGGCGTGTACATCTGGGATACCGACGGCCGAAAGAGCCTTGACGGTTTCGGAGGGCTTTACTGCGTCAATATGGGATATGGCTGCACGGAGATTGCCGAGGCCATCGCCCGGCAAGCGCACGAGTTGCCGTTCGCCCATGTCTATGCGAGCCAAGGAACTGAGCCAGTCGCACTCTTGGCAGAGGCCGTGGTCGAATATTTCGGTCAAAACATGCGAAGGGTCTTTTTCGGCCTCTCCGGTTCCGACGCCAACGAGACCAACATCAAGCTGATATGGTACTACAACAACATTCTCGGTCGCCCTGAAAAGAAGAAGATCATCTCGCGGCATCGCGGATATCACGGGTCCGGGCTGGTCACAGGTAGCCTGACAGGCCTTCCCTTCTTTCACGATTTCTTCGACCTGCCTTTGAATTTGGTGCGCCATACGACGACGCCACATTACTATCGCCAGGCGCGCGACGGCGAAAATGAGGAGGCGTTCTCCAGGCGCTGTGCCAACGAACTTGAAGCCCTTATCGTCGCTGAAGGCCCAGAGACCGTTGCCGCCTTCATTGGAGAGCCGGTACTTGGGACCGGAGGCATCATTCCACCCCCAAAGGGATACTGGGCTGCGATTCAGGGGGTGCTTGACAAGTACGACATCCTTCTTATTGCCGATGAAGTGGTCTGCGGCTTCGCGCGAACCGGTGAGAAATTCGGTTCCCACCTCTATGGCATGCGCCCGGATTTCGTAACGATCGCCAAGGGCTTGAGTTCCGCCTACCTGCCTATTTCCGGTTCGATTATCGGTGACCGAGTCTGGTCGGTTTTGGAACAAGGGACGGAAAAGCACGGGGCACTCGGCCATGGCTGGACATATTCTGGTCACACGCTTTGCGCGGCGGCCGCGCTTGCCAACATTAAATTGCTAAAGGAAAGAAATGTCCTGGAACATGTTCGGGACGTCGGACCGTATTGGCAAGCCCGCATGAAAGCCGAACTGGAGCGACATCCCATTGTTGGCGAGGTTCGCGGCGTCGGCATCCTATCCGCCGTGGAACTGATGCGGGATCCTAAGGAACGGATGCCATTCGAGCCCGGACTTCAGGTCGGCGTGCGCGCCGCCGCTGCTCTGTTTGAGAATGGTGTCATCGGGCGAGCTATGCCGCACGGCGATATTCTCGGCTTTGCCCCACCTCTGATCATTACCCGAAAAGAGATCGACATCATCGTCGACGCAACCGCGAAATCAGTCGATACGACCTATCGCGCGCTGAAGGCGGAGGGCGCGATATGATCTGACGTGACGGATGAGGGCCACCCACCCGGATCGACCAGGATTTCACGTCCGGCAGCCCTGTGGCGGCATGAGCTGGCGCGCGCAAAGCCACGCTCTTCGCTTTTAAGGCAACTTGCATGGAGGGTGTGCGAGCCGATGCCGAAATACGGCGCCAATCTCGAAAACACAGCACCGCCTTCGCGTCCGAGGCGTAGGGCTGCTGCAAAAATTGTAGAGGTGACGCTCTCACAGGCCGCAGACCGCAATCTACTGTGAGGCTGAGCTCCTCCATGGAGACAGTCTCAACAGCCCGCAACAGACACCTCGATCGTAATGAAGTGCAAACCCATGAGGACAACTGTCACCTGCTAAGAGATGACGCTGGAATGAGGTCTCGGTGTCGATAAGAGCGTCGTCGAAGCACATATCGCCCTCCCAAGGCGCACCGGCCCGGCACGGAGCTCAGTCTCCTGCCGGGCCTTTTTCCCTAAATGGCTGCGCTCTGGTCGACCCGTCTGGGCTCCGATATGTGGGGCCAGAAGCCATGGGTGAACTCACTGCAGTTTAGCTATGCAAGACGTTTTTCATAGATTTGTAGAGCAAATCGCAGACAGCGCTGACGCGACGGACCTGCGCAACGCTTTGGGGGAGATTGCCTCTTCGCTCGATTTGCCGTCTTTTGCCTATCTTTTCCCTTCGCCTGGCAAGGGCCGCAAGGTGCGCCTGATTTCCACCTACTCTCAATCCTGGACATCTCACTACCTTCACAGTCGGTATGAAAAGATTGACCCGGTTATCCATCAGGCGCGTGGTGGTCAGGAACCATTCAACTGGGATGCGCACAGTGCTGATCTCGAACTGTCGACGCAGCAGCGACAATTGATGGATGAGGCGACGCAATTTGGCATTCACTGCGGCTTCACGATCCCGATCCATGACAGCAGCGGTACGTTTGCAGCACTGACCTTCGCCTCGGATGAAAGGCGACCACCGTTCTTCCGCCTGATTGACCGATATGACCGCGTGCTGCAGCTCATCGCAGTCTTCTTCCATCTTCATGCCTGTCGCAAGTTGGCCGACGGCAGGATCGTGGATGGCGTTGCCCTATCGCGAAGGGAAATCGAGTGTCTGAAGTGGGCGGCTCGCGGAAAGACGGCGTGGGAGATCGGCCGCATCTTGGGAATCAGTCGGCACACCGCAGCCTATCATCGGGATAACGCCAGGAAGAAGCTTGGCGTGAAGACGGTTATTCAGGCAGCCGTTCGGCTTGCACTATCCAGGCCATCTCTCTTCACCTGATCTCCGAAACCTGGGCACATGCACAGGTTGTATCAACTCCGGCCTTTGCCTTCAATCGCAGGTGTTATCGATGCGAGGGAGAAAGGCCATCATGATGCAGTTGATCACGCCGGATTGCTACGCTGAGTTCAGCGACGAGCTCGAGCAGATGCACCGCTTGCGGTATCGCGTCTTCAGGGATCGACTTGATTGGGACGTTTCGTTCAGCGGCGGCTATGAGGTCGATCCGTTCGACGCGCTTCGTCCCCACTACCTGTTGCTGCGTGCGCCCACCGGGTGCATCGACGGCTGCGTGCGCCTGTTGCCGACCACCGGACCGACGATGCTGCGCGACAGCTTCTGCGCTCTCCTTGCAGACCGTTCGGCGCCGGAAGATCCGCGGGTTTGGGAAAGCAGCCGTTTTGCGCTTGATCTGCCGCCTTCCGCGCCGAAACAGGCGGGCATCGCTATTGGCACCTACGAGCTGTTTGCCGGGATGGTCGAGTTTGGGTTGTCGCGTGGTCTGCGCAGCATCGTTACCGTAACGGATCTGCGCATAGAGCGGATCTTGCGTCGCGCCGGCTGGCCACTCGAACGGCTGTCCGATCCGCAAACAATAGGCAACACGCGCGCTGTTGCCGGATATCTCGACGTCTCAACAGAGAGCTTGGAAGCCCTCCATCGCAATGGCGGGCTCAAGGGCCCGGTACTGTGGACACCGGTCATGAAGATCGCCTGAGCCTGGAATCCAACCCTTTCTTGGAAACGATGCAATGGACGAAATAGTACCTGGCCCTGCCTGGCCGGACAGGCAAGATGATGGTGACTATGGCTATGTCGAGCGGCTGACCAGCCGAGGCTGGGCCTGGGAATTCCTCAGGCGCAATCCGGACTTCCAGAAGGATCTGGCGAACGCGCTGCTCGGTGCCGAACGCACGAACGCCCGGTCCGTGGACATTATCAGCCTGCCGTCGAACACTGTTGATCTCTCTCGGTGGGGCCTTCTGTTTTGCAAGCTCGAAAGGAACTGATGCGAGCGTCTTTTGGTGCCCCTGGCAATGTCCGCATGTTTTACCGGTTGCTGCCGAAATGGCGGCGCGGCCGCGCGGGGTCGACGTGCTCGATCTCGCCGCGCACTCCTGCCGCATCTCCATACTCGTCACGCGGGATGGGCATCAGCACGTCCTTGTCGAGGACAGTGGCAGGAGCTTGCAGCTGGCTGCCTCAGGCGTCAGCATCCTCGATGCTGTGCGATTAACATCCTCCGTCCTCTGGTCGCCAAAGGAACTGAAGCAACGCCTGAACGCGTTGGAATGTCTGAACAGCCTCTGTTGGACCGGCAGGCTGCAACCAGGATTCTTTCCGACCGAGCCCCGTTGCTCGCGGTTGCGCCGCGTCTTGCGTGCGCTCGACGGCTCCATCGCTGGCGCACCACACCGCGAAATCGGCCTTGCCCTCTTCGGCAGAGCCCGCGTCGAGCAGGACTGGGCCGACCCCGGTGACCATCTTCGCGACAGCGTCCGCCGTGCAGTCAGACGCGGGCGCTGGCTCATGAACGGTGGTTATAAGCGTTTTCTTCTATAACGACTGTCACCATCAGGCCTTTGGCCAGAGAACAGCTCTTTGTACCCCGCTATCACCAGCCAGTGGGCGCGCGCGAGATGGCTGCGAACCGCCCTTTGGGCGCGCGCTGGCTCTTGCACTGGATCGATGCCCAATATCGCCTGGGCCATCTCTTCTTCGCTCGCATTGTCGGCGCATGCGTCTATGAGCTTCAAATAGGTCGTGAAGTGTTCATCGTCGTAAGCGGTCAGGCTCTCCGCCCATGGGACCTCGTCGGCAACAGCAGGTTGGAACAATCTGTCTACCATTTCATGTCTCGCCTAAGACCTATTCCGCGCCCGCGCACGGCACAATATCCTAAAATGGGATAATCCGAAACTGGGATTAGTCGGTGAGCCGGTTGCTTCTTGGCCGGTTCGTCTGATGCCGAAATCCCTTCGATCAACTCGCCAGCGCCGGCTGCTAAAACGGCTGATTGCGGCGCGCAAAACCAAAGGGGTCACCCAGACCCAGGTTGCTGATATGCTGGGCCGCCCACAATCCTTCGTGGCCAAGTACGAGGGTGGTGAACGTCGGCTGGACGTAATTGAGTTTCTCGACGTTACCGAGGCTCTCGATATCGACCCTTGCGAGCTTCTGGCACAAATGCGCCGCTCTCGTGACCTGTAGATGGCGTTGCGCTTGGACTGCTCAACAAAAGCCCTCAACAGGGGCCTCGTCCGCGATCGGCGCATTCGGTTCAGAGTGTCGCGCCACTGTCCTATCTCCGATAAATCGGTTCCACGCAGCCGCCCGCGGGCCAATTGAGACCTCCGGTGAGGAATACATATTACGAGTTGGCACAGGCCCTCGGCGTGAGCCACATGGAACTCGGTCGGCCCGACAAACAGGCCTGAGGCTTTCGCAGAGACCGGGTCTTTTTCAATCAAGATGACGGCGCACCCGATCGCGCATGCGAGGGCGTAGAATACCGACCATGCGCCGCTTCATACCGGTCAAGATAGACGACAACCAGCCGGCATTGCTGCTGGTCGACCTGCCCGACAGGCTGATCCGCAATCGCACGCCACTCGCCAATGCGATCCGCAACTATCCGACAGAATATGGGCTGATCGCCGCCATAGAATGTGCAGATCGAACCGCTGCTCGAGCGTATCTTAGCAGATGGGACGCTGCCGGATTGGCGGCGGGAGCTGTTCGCGCTTATGCTCAAGAAATATGCGCAGTGCAAACACATCTGAAAGATGTCCACGCCAGATTGATAGCTTTACATCGGGCCAAGGAGTGCAGACAGCGCCTGGCGCCACTCCCGGTGTCGGCCCCAGTGGGGCAGGACCGACTTGCGTACCCGCCGTAGGCGGTGAGGTGAACCGGGGCACCCCCGTTCCCGTTCGCTGGACCGACCTGCGTATAGGGGATCATCTCACCATCGGTCGAGACTGCCTCGTGGCACGTCACCACCAGCCCGGATGCGTCGAAATTCTCCGGGTTGCCCTTCAGGATTACTGGAGCGCCGAGAGGCGCCGCGGTATTGAGGTCTATAGGAGAAGCTTCCGCGGCGTGATCGGGTCCTGAGCCGAAATGAGGACCTCTCCATTGGTCTCGTGACGTTCCGCATCGAGTGACCCGAGGTGAACTGTGCCTTCGGCAGGCACGGTGTCCAGCGCTCGGCGCGTCCATTCCTGGCGGTCGGGGGTGAACATCTCGAAACGCGGATCGAGGTTAACGAGGTAGGAGAAAATGAGCTTCCCGTTATTCCAGAAGAATGACTGCAGGGAGCGCCTGTCGCCTGGTTCGAAGAGGGTGGCAAAACTGCACCTCGTCGGCGATGAAGGAGGAAAGCGAGATGCCGATCAGCGCGTCCGCGGGGTGGGGCACCAACTGGGAAATCGTTTCAGAACAACCGATCAGAGCGCTGGGTCTCATGCCCGACATCGTCGATGATCTGACAATGAGAGCAACTGTAGGGCCGCCAAGGCGCCAGATGGCGGACAACCACGGATTATATGGCGCCGACTTCCGCGGGCCAGTCGAGCTGCCAACTCGAGGAATGACTCGAGTTCAAGTTGTGGGGGCCGGCCGTTGATGCGCGACGAAGACTTTGAACCGAAGCCCCGCAAAAATGCGCGTCACCCCCGGCGGAAATACCACGGTCGCTGCCGTCAGCCAATCTTGCTCGTGGTTGGGAAAGTCGCGGCAAGGGAACCTTCCATGGCACCCGGGATCGGGCGCGGTGCCGGCGTCTGCAGCGAGCTTGCGTCGCGTGACCGCTTCGCCGCCTTCCAGCCGCGCCTCGTCATCAAGTCCCGTGTCGTCAAGCTGGATGGAAAGGGGACTTCAGTCGGCGCGCGCTGATCTGCGCTATATCCACCGCGCTGGCATTCGATAGCAAGCCCGTGGGAACTCTATGATCCGGAGGATGGCACGACCAGCGACCGTCATCAGTTCAGCTTCATCTTTTCGGCCGAGGGACGGTGACCGATACCAGGATCTGGGCGTTTCGAGCCGAGGCCGGTCGCGACAGCCTCTTCCGCCCGGGCAAGGAAATGTTCGAGCAAGTGGAGTGTGTGTCTGAGCAGCGCAAGGCGCTGACGACGCACATAGTTTGCAAAAGCTGACGCCTCACGAGCGCGGGACGAGGATCCGCCGGACGGAACCTGCTGTGAAAGGGCAGACCGCTATATTTTACATGCGGCTCGGGTAATCAGGCTTGCCTCGTAACCGATGCACGGCTAGCCAAGTCAATACCCAGTCGGCGGTGGTATTAAAACGGATGTCATAGGATTCGCCCGCAGGTAATTCCCTGCAAAGGGTTTGTGTTAGGTGCAGCCGCAAGCATCCGTTCGCAGGGGGCGTCCGTAGTTCAGCACAGTCGAACCCAAAAAAGCGCCGCACCACCGGGTAGAGTCCTTTGAAAAGTGTCTCCTTTGCCGAAAAGAGCAGCGTTGCCAGCCGATCTGGAGGGAGCGCCGTCTGTCGTGCAATCAAGGCACGTTCACGCTGGTTAGCCGTCATGCTCAGGATCGATTCCAGCGCGTGGCCGCTGGCTATTGCCTCGATGTCGACACCAGCTTGCCAGCCTGGGTCGCCTTTGGCGAAACAGGCGCAATGCCCCCGCGCATGGGTGATTGAACCAACTGAGCCTTTTGGCCAGACTGGGGCGCGATCGGGACCGATGGGAATCTCAGTAGTAAGTTGGCCCAGCGCCTGCAACGCCGCGTCCGCCATCGCGCGACCGGCCAGAAATTCGGCACGGCGTAACGGTAGTGCCGTGCACAAGCTGGGAGGGAAGGCCAAGGCGAGCTTATGAAACAGATCTTCCGTGTAGCACTCGAAATCGAACCGGCCATGCACAAGAACCGCATCGACGTATCCCGTGTCGTGCAAGGTCACGTCTTTAAGAAATCCAAGCGAACGGGCAGAAAGAGCAATAAGGTGCCTGGCGGTTGAGGCGCGCATGCTGGAGGCCGCGCTCACCGCCACAGGGCCCAGCCTAGACCCCATCGCCGTAGACAAACGCAAGGTTCTCCTTCGGCTCGGGAAAGCTCAGTTTTCGCGGTGGCGACCGCATGTTCGGCGAGCGTGATCATGGATGATTTCTCCTCAGTCTGTGCCGCAGCGATAGCCCGAGCATGGGTCGTGCCAGCTAGGAAAATCCTTTCAGAACAGTGCGATCATTCCGATAGCACTGTATCATCCGACATCGTCGAAGATCCGACACCGAGTCTAACCGTGACCGCCTGTCCGTTCCTGTGCGAACTCGGTGTGCGCGGCGGAAAACTCAACTCACCGCGAACTGGTCAACTTGCATCCGAGGAATGACTCGATTTCAAGGTGTGGGCCGACCATTGATGTGCGACGACGACTTTGAACCGAAGCCCCTGAAACATGCGCGCCACCCGCAGCCGCACATACTTGGATCGGGCGCTGCCGTCAGTCAATCTTGCTCGTAAGAGGGCGGTGGAAAGTCGCCGCACAAGCAACCTTCCATGCATCTGGATTTGGCCTGGCGCCGGCATGTCCGAGTGCGTGCGACCGCCGTTGCGGTCGTGTCGTTCTCGTTGAGAATGGGTACGGCGCCAACTTTGAGAACTCGTTGAAGGGTTGAAACCGCATTGAGGCGGCGATGCTGATCATCTATATCTTCGCGGGTCAATAGTATTTGCCAATCGCCAAACTATGGCGTTTAAACTCTGTTCATAGGCACGCATGAGTTGAACCTGACCGATAGCGGCGACCGTTTGTTTCTCCTCAACTCTCAGAGATCTGTCCAAATAGTTGAGTGACTTGAGCCAGATGTGACGATGATCACCTGCTGCCCGCGTGCGAAAAATCGGACGACATCCTCTATTAGTGTCTCAACCCAAGAACCGCGTATTTCTCCGGTTTCTGGATCGCCGATCAGTGCTGAGCCAATCTTCACTATCAACCGGCGAGCCGAAACCAATCGGATCGAGCTTGTTGGTGCGGCCGCTGAGTGTTGCTGCACTGGAAGTGAAGACACATCTCTCCAATCTCACCTATCCTGAGCGTCACGGCCTTCGAGGGGTATAAGGGCGCACGAGGCGCCCTTGATTTCAGATCGGCTGTCAGCAAGCCGCGTCGCCTTGGTATCAGAAACGGTAGGTGACGCCTGCGCCTATCAACCACGGATCGAGCGCAGCCTTCCCCGTCAGCTTCGCGCCGTCGACCGTGACGTCGAAGTCTGGCTTGAGGAAAAGCTTCTTCACGTCGAAGTTGACGCCCCAGTGCTGATCCACCATGTAGTCGAATCCGACCTGCAGCGCGGTGCCGAACGTATTCTTAACCTTGAGAGCATCGGCACTGCCGGCACCCTGGTTATAGAAGATCGTGTAGTTCACGCCGGCGCCTAAATAGGGCTTGAACGCGCCTAAATCGGTAAAATGATACTGCAATGTGAGCGTGGGCGGCAGCAGCCAAACCTTGCCGATATTGCCCAGCCCGCCGATCGTACCTTGGCCCCCGATGTTTGCATAGGTGGTGCCGAGTATGAGCTCGGCGGCGATGTTGTCCGTGAAGAAATAGGAGATATCGAGTTCCGGCGTCACGGTGTTCGAATACGAAAGATCGGAGCCGGGCACTGCATTGACGTAGCCCGAATCCTCAGTGACGACCCCCAACGCACGCAGGCGGATCTGCCAAGGGCTTGGCGCTTCCGTGACCGAGGCTCCCGCCTGCGGGACGCTCGCCGCTTGCGCAAGGTCCGCCGCGACGGCTTGCTGTCCCATCACAATGAGGACAACGGCCGCTGTTACTCCCCGCGCCGCGCGCACTTGGTTTCTCGCCATGATATTCTCTCCTTACGCTTCAGAAATGTGGACTGAATTACGAAAAATCTTGCTCGAATTGCTTGATATTGGCGGAGCGCTCGTGCCCAGTTTGCTTCGCGGCTGGGACCGCAGGTTCGGCGCGCATGATCATGGGATGATTCTCCTCTTTCCGTGCCGCAGCGCGTTTTGCGGACTGCGCTGCAGGTGTCGTGCCAAATGAGAAAATCATTTCATAACAATGCGATCACCCTGATGGCGCTGTGTCTCATGTCCGACATCGTCGAAGATCCGACAACGAACGCAGCCGTGACCGCCTGATAGAACCTCCTGTGCCACTCGGTGGGCACTGCGGAATAAGCAGTGAAGCTCACCGCGAAACTGCCCGAGCTTCGGATCGACATCGGCGACGGGGCCATCGACGACCACTACGTCGCCGGTGTCGGGCGCGGCACAGCCGGAAGACTCCGCGGCGGCGATCATCGAATAGCTGCGTTACGATGGCTCCATCTTGGCC
The DNA here is from genome assembly GCF_040321165.1 of Mesorhizobium sp. M0500. Lineage (NCBI taxonomy): Bacteria > Pseudomonadati > Pseudomonadota > Alphaproteobacteria > Hyphomicrobiales > Phyllobacteriaceae > Mesorhizobium > Mesorhizobium sp. M0500. Next base: position 61,361 of record NZ_JAMYRB010000017.1, on the reverse strand, counting down.
CACCGGTGGGCGCGCAAAAGGCTGCTTTGCGGCCTCATCCCTCCGCCTGGATTGAGTCGCAGGGACCGAATGGCGCACGTGCTTTTGGAACCGGCAGAGTGGCCATAACGCAATTGTCTTCCGGCTATCTTTACAGAGATTCGACAATCCAGTTGGTGAAGGTCCCATATCGCGCAAAGCATTGATGCGCTTAGGTCTGGGCATGCGCCCATCCGCAACCATCTCATCAAGAGCATCGATCCGACACCAACATAGAGAATTGCTTCCCCCTGAGAGAGGCCTCGCCGCGGACATGAGATTGCGTCACTCTTCATGATCGCGGCCTCCGAGGATGTCGTGATCGAGCCAGTGCAACGGCACGATAGGGCGAAGGATCTGGCAGCTCTTGCAACTGCCGACCTCGATGGGAGAGGCACATCGCGATCTGTCCGGCAGAGACACAAGATTCTGCACGTCCGTTCATGAAGACGTCGTGCTGGTCTCCATAAGAGAAGTATTCTGGTGCAGAAAGTGCCCGATTAGCTATTCGGAAAAAGGCGACATCGACGTGCAAATCGAGCGCCGTCGTGAGGCGTCCCTCAATGTCGGATTTCCGACAGGATCGCAAATCCGCCATCCCATTGTTAATAAAGTTTTCCTGCTCTGGCACGGCCCATGCATGGGGTTCTGCGAACGCATCAGCGAGACCTCCTCCACGATCATGCGCACCGAAAATGCCGTCGCCGCAGTGAAAACCGCGCTCTCGCCTGCCATCAAGCCGCCGAAAGGCCGGCGCGCCATGGTTGAGGCGGGCGATTGCGCCGGCTTCAAACACCTGAATGGGCTTGGAAAGCGTCTCGCGTGATGGCGACGCGGGCATCCAGACGGGCGGAAAGGACATACGTCGTGCCCCACCTAGCCGGTATGACCCGTCGATTGTCACCGCGCTGGAATGCTCGGGTCTACATTCGACAACCCGAACGCGCAGGACAATTCTCGCAAATCCGGTCGGCACCGGGGCTCGAAAACGCCCGCGAGGGGAGCCCAATCGCTGTGGCCGATATTCGCCGCGAACAACCCGCCGAGTGGGAAAAAACCTATAGGAGCAAAGCAAGTGGAGCTATCTTGCATTGGAGTCGGTGCTGGGCCCTCTAATTTGAGTCTTGCGTGTCAGATACACGAGCAAGTTGGGCAAGGGGCACTGTTCCTGGATCGGCAGGTCGACTTCCGCTGGCATCCAGGCATCGCATTCGATTCCTCGGAGCTCCAGGTCAGCCACTTCAAGGATCTGGTCACGCTGGTGGATCCGCGATCAGCCTACACCTTCGTAAACTACCTGCACGAGCACGGGCGTTTGTACCACTTCCTGAACGCACAGTTCGAGGCTGTGTTCAGAGCTGAGTTTGAGCAGTACCTGAACTGGGCCTTCCACAGGAACCCACTTGTCCATGGCGGCGAGACCGTGCACGAACTCCGCTTTGACGGCGCGTTTCGGGTGCGGACCGATAACGCGGTTCTCGGCGCCAGAAACGTCGTGGTTGGCATTGGCAAGCAGGCGCAAATCCCGCCTCAGTTTCAGGGCTGGATTGGACGCAACCTGTTCCACTCATCTGTTTTACTGCACATCCACCCTGAGGTGCGGAGAAAGCATGTCTGCGTGGTCGGCGGAGGCCAGTCGGGAGCCGAGATGATGTTGCATCTTGTCGGCCTGCCGAAAGAACGGCGGCCTGCCTCGATCACTTGGGTCTCGCAGCGCGAAAACTATCTGCCTCTGGACAACAGCCCGTTCACAAACGAGTTGTTCATGCCCTGCTTTTCGGATCGTTTCGCGGCGATGAGCGAGTCGCAGCGTAAGCTGCTCCTGCGGCGTTTCGTGCTTGCCTCGGACGGCATTTCGGAAAGCACGTTGCGCGCGATCTATCAGGCGCTGTACCGCCACGCATTTTTCGAGCCAAACCGATGCGACATCACATTGCGGCCGGGCTGCACCGTCTCGCACTGCATCAACGCCGGCGCGGGTCACAGGCTGACCCTGCAGCACGGCATGGTCGAGGTCGAAGAAGTCACGGCTGACATCGTCATCCTGGCCACCGGTTACGAGAACGCGATGCCAGACTTCTTGGAACCCATCGCGCACCGGCTGGAGGAGATCGACAATGAATTAGCTATTCGCGAGGATTTTTCGGTGAGCTGGGACGGACCGCCTGACAGACGCATCTTCGTACAAAACGCGAGCCTCGGGCAGCGCGGCCTGGCCGATCCGAACCTAAGCCTGCTGGCCTGGCGCGCGCGCCGCATCCTCGATAGCCTTCTTGGGCGCGCGCCATGCGCGAACCCCGAGCATCCTGGCTTCATCAGCCATACCTCGATCGAGAGCTGGCCCGCCCCCGCAGCCGAAGAAATGGGCAGCGGGATATGACTCGTACACTTTTGATCATCGGCGGTGGCATCCTAGGAATGATTTCCGCCTCCGCTGCGGCGAAGGCCGGAGGCTTCTCCGAAATCATCGTGACCGAACAAGCCCTGGACCAAGCGGCGCATCGCATTATTCTGGGGGCGTGCATTTCCCCTACGGTTGTCAAGACCGTACCAGGTCGCTCACTCGAAAGAGCGCCGTGGTCTTGGCGGCCATGGCTGGGTCGGCGGTCAGCGGATGGTGCCGGCCTTTAGCGATGCGTGTCATGGCTGGACCGGGTGAAGCGATTGATCCGGCCCAGCTTACGGAACCCCGGGACCCGGCTGAGCCTGACATAGGTCTCGCGCCGATCTTCTGCGGACAATATTCGCCGGAGCGGAACGCACTTAGCATCGCCGTCCCACATGACGTGAGTCCGTCTCCGTGGACCCGCAACTTGACCAGCGCGCGACTGCCCAATTGGGATGTCCGACCAACCAGTCTTTCCAACAGGAGGCTTTTCGCATGTTGACTGATGCACAAAGAGAAAAGTGGCAGAAAGACGGATACGTCAGGCTCGAAAGGTTCTTCGCTCCAGCGGCTCAGGAAGATATCTCTATTTTTGTCGAAGATATGTCACGCTGGGATGTCAGCGATGATAAATGGCTCATGTGGTTCGAGAAGACGACGGACAATCGAAAGATCATCTCCAAGATCGAGAATTTTCTCGACTTCCATGATCCATTGCGTCGTTTGCTCTTAGAAGATCAGCGCATAAAGTCAGCGGTCGAGGATTTGCTCGGCGAAGATTCGCGTAGGCTCAAGGAGTTGCTGATTTTCCACTACCCCGACAGCGGCGGCTATCTCCCGCATCAGGACATTTATCACATTCCACACAAACTCCCCGACCGGATGGTCCATGCGGTGGTTGCCATAGGCATCGACGACTCCGACCCGGAAAACGGCGGGCTTTTCTTCAGCCCCGGCAATCACAAGAAGGGGGTGTTTCCCATGGATGCCGGTGGGGTGATCGATCCTCAAGTCGCCGAAATGTTCTCCTGGGAACCCGTAGTATGGAAGGCTGGCGACATCTTCATCTTCGACGATTACGCACCGCACTACTCACGACCGAACAAAAGCAATCGTTCGCGGCGGACACTCTACTTGGTGTTCCAGCGTGCTTCAACCGGTGGACCGACCCGCGCTGAATATAACGTGCTTAAGCGCGCCCTTAACCCGCCCGAGGGCAAAGTGGCCGATCTCGACAAACTCAAGCCCCCAAATGGCATTTTCTATCGCGATTGAGCTCACGCAGCCAGGCGGAGGCATGCACACGAAACTGATCGACCGCTCAAAAATGCGCGGAGAGTATGGCGTTCTGATTTGCGGGCTCGCGGAGCATCGACCGCAGCCCGTTACGACGCTTTGGCACGTGGATTGTGGAGGTGGTCGCAGGGCGGTCTTCTATGACGCCTACAGCCCGACTGGCGCCCCCCTCGTCGCCCGCCTGGCGGCCCAGAGCCGCATTATTCTGGCCGGGGCCGCCAACGGGTTGGGCTGCCGACTCTCTGCGCAACTTGCACAAGAGGCTGTTGCGTTGGCAGCCGAAGGTCCCACTGCTTGAACAGCTTAGGTTCATTGTCATGCGCAAATACACGTTTTCTCGAACGGAGCTGTCGCGGGCGTTCGGTATCGACACGGCCACGCTTGGAACGGGCAGCGCTCGCACGGGGTTTTCATTCGGAAAGGTTGGACCCGGCGTCACATCCGAGCCCCATCGGCACGACGAAATCGAGGCCTTCGTGGTCCTGTCTGGCGCGGGCAAGGTCACTACCGACCGTGGGGAAATCTCGGTCGAGGCGGGCGATGTCGTTCTGTTCCACCCTTTTGAAGCGCATGTGCTGCGCAACCATGGGGACGAAGACCTAAATTTCGTCGATGTTCTACTGGCGAGACGGCGAGGCCGCCCACGATGCCGCTGCAAAGACCACGGCTCCACGCGGGCCGATCTTCGTCTTCTCCACGCCGCCAACGCCAAATGGCGATCTGCATCTGGGGCATCTTTCTGGCCCCTATTTCGGCGCCGACGTCTATACTCGTTTCCTGCGCATGAAAGGAGTCGAAGCATATCACCTCACTGGAAGCGATGACAACCAGAGCTACGTCACGACACGCGCCGATGCCGATCAATCGACGCCTGCAAACGTGGCGCACTACTACGCCGACGAGATTCGCGCCACGCTTGCACTTTTCGATTGTGAGGTCCACAGCTTCCAACTCACGACGGGCGATGACGGTTATTGCGAGTTTCAAGCCGCCTGTTTCCGCAGTCTTCTGAGCAGCACGGCGGTAGATCTGCGCCAGAGCCCTGCGCTTTTCGATGCTGTGACAGGCCACTATCTTTACGAGCCGGATGTTAGCGGCCTCTGCCCCGATTGCGGCGGCTCCGCCGGTGGCAACATCTGCGAGGAATGCGGCGCCCCAAACCTTTGCCACGACTTGGGTGCAGCCCGGTCACGGCAGTCTGCCGAGGCGCCGCTGGTCGGCTCCGTCCGCCGCCCGGAACTTGCCTTGGACCGATGCTACGACAATATCGACCGGCATCTAAGGGCGTCGGGCGTCCCGCTACGGATCTTGGATGTCTTCGCGCGCCTACGCCGACGCGGCAACTTTTCAGTGCCCATTACCCACCCCTCGGACTGGGGCCTGCCGGCCGAAGGGTTCCCGGGGCAAGTGATCTGGGTCTGGCCGGAAATGGCCTTCGGTTTTCTTTACAACATCCAGGCGCTCGGCCGCTTGCTGGGTCGCGACTGGAAGGCGGAGATGCCCGGCAACGACTGGCAGATTGTCCATTTCTTCGGCTTCGACAATTCGTTCTACCACGCGCTACTCTACCCCGCTCTTTACGCCGAGGTCTTCTCCCACTGGACGCCACGCATCCACTATCACGTCAACGAGTTCTACCTGCTCGACGGCAAGAAGTTCTCAACCAGCTGCCGCCATGCGGTCTGGGGCAAGGAGGTTCTGAGCCCAAAGACAGTCGACGTCGTGCGCCTCCATTTGGGCCTGACACGCCCGGAAGGTGAGCGGACGGATTTCACGCTGGACGCGCTGCGCCGCACCGAGAACGAGGTGTTCCAAGGGATTTGGCTGAACTGGCTTGATGCGTTGAACCAGGAGATCAAGCAGGATTTTGCCGGCCGTGTACCCGATGCAGGCGACTGGAGCCCGGTCGACCGCGCCTTCTTTGCTCGGATAGAGATCTATCGCGCGGCGATGGAGCGCGCCTATTCGGACGAAGGCTTCTCGGTCCGGCGCGCGGCCGCTCAGGTCTGCGATTTCGTGCGCGATAGCGTGATCTACCGTCGGGCGCGACACTATGCGGCGGCGCGACGTTTCTATCCCGCCCTCAATCGGACTTCGCTAGCCCTTCAGACGACGGCCGCTGCGATCCTGGCACCGACACTCGCTCCGCTGATGCCCCGATTCGCCAGAACGCTGGCGCGAGGCATCGATGGGGTCTCAACCGAAACATGGCCCCGGTCCGTCCAGCGCCTTGCGCCCGGGACGCGCTTTGATCTCGGACCCGTGTTGGTGTTCTACGCCAAATCCGGCAATCCTCATCTCGATGAGGAGGAAGCACTATGAGCCCAAAGGTGCACCAGTGAGCTATCCCAATCTCGACCAGATCTGCGCGGCAATCAAAGCCAATGATGCCAAATATCTTTACTCGCTGTCACTGGCGACCGAAGCCGCTATCAGACGGTAGAGACGAGATTGGCGGAGCTGAACCAACGCATCGTGGACACCCTGGCCCGCCCCTTCGAGGACCGCTCGGCCGATCGCTTCCCAGCCCTTGCTGTTTCGTGCCGCAAATGCCGTGTGGGCTCGACTGCGCTGACCAACCTCTTCGGCATCGCGGGATTTCCGTCCTCCAGCCGGTCAAGACTGTCATGCGGTTCGAGGCGCTTGGTCAACCTGGCGCGCCCTGGATCGTGCGCCGATCACCGGAAATGTCGAATGCGAATGCCTGCCTGATGGTATCTTCGATTCTGTCCGAGCCTGTACTGGCGCGGCAGTCGGCCGAAGAACAACTGAGCTACTGACAATCGGAAGGTAGCAGGTTCAAAATTCTGCCCCAGAAACCGGATATTGCGCACCCAGCGTTCACGATCGCGATGGTGCACAAGCTTCCAACCATACCCGCGCAACGACAGCCCGTCGCCTGAAGATAGTCGGCGAGGGCCGCCAAATCCCTCGCAAGCGTATCCTCCGTCACATGCACGCCGTCTTCGCCGACAATTCAGGCGCTTGTCTCGTCGAGAGATAAGTCCAGCCAGGGTGCTCCTTCACGATTGCGTGTTTGCTCGGGTACGGAGCCGCCCCTCAGTTCCCAATCGAGGAGCGATCCTACAATTCACATATTTGGAGATCGCTCGCTAGGTTACCCGGTCTGTGAACCCTGCAAGCCGAAAATTCAGATGCCGCCCATGCAGAGATATTTCATTTCGAGGTAGTCCTCGAGGCCATGGCGGGATCCCTCCCGCCCGATGCCGGATTGTTTTATCCCACCGAACGGCGCCGCTTCTGAAGACATCCGGCCGGTATTTACCCCGACCATTCCATATTCCAAGGCCTCGGCCACACGCCAGACACGCTTCAGGTTGGAGGCATAAAAGTAGGCCGCGAGGCCGTAGATCGTGTCGTTGGCCTCACGCACGACCTGATCCGCATCTTTGAAGCGAATAATCGGTGCCAGCGGCCCGAATGTCTCTTCTTGCGTGACGGTCATCTCGCTGGAGACACCGGTCAGGACTGTCGGTTGGAAAAAGGTGCCATTCGTGCCGATGCGTTTGCCCCCGCATCGAATTGCGCCGCCTTTGGCGACGGCATCGGCAATATGGGATTCGATCTTGGCCAAAGCGTGCTTGTCGATGAGCGGTCCGATGTCCACTCCGGGAGCGAAACCGTCACCAACTTGAAGTTGGCGAGCCCGTTGCACGAATTTCTCGACGAACTCGTCGTGAACGCCCGACTGGACGTAAAGGCGGTTCGCCGAAACGCAGGTCTGGCCGGCATTGCGGAACTTCCCCTGGATCGCACCGTCAACCGCGGCATCGATATCGGCATCATCGAAGACGATGAAAGGTGCATTGCCGCCGAGCTCAAGGCTGACTTTTTTGATCTGGTCCGAGCACTGGCGCATGAGAAGGCGCCCGATCTCAGTCGACCCGGTGAAGCTGATCTTGCGGACCTTGGGATTGGTACAAAGTTCGCGGCCGACCGCGTCACCTTCGGACGCATAGATCAGGTTGACGACGCCTTCGGGAAAGCCAGCCTGATGGGCGAGGGCGAACATTGCTCCCGCCACGAGCGGCGTCTGTTCAGCGGGCTTGAGGACGATCGTGCAGCCCGCCGCCAAGGCTGGCGAGATTTTGCGCGCCACCATCGAGGCCGGGAAATTCCATGGCGTTATCGTGCCAACAACTCCGATGGGCTGCTTGATTACCAGCATTCGGCGGTCCATCGATGGTGCGGAGATCGTCTCGCCATAGACGCGATTGGCCTCCTCGGCGTACCATTGCAGATACGCCGCAGCATGCGATATCTCCGACTTGGCTTCTGCAAGCGGCTTGCCCATCTCCGCTGTGAGAATCTCGGCGAGATCGTCGGCGTGGTCGATGATCAACTGATGCCATCGCCATAGAACGTCGCTGCGCTCACGTGCGGTCAACCCTGCCCATCCAGGCTGAGCGACATAGGCCTTGTCGATCGCAGCGCATGTCTCCTCGACACCCATGTCGGGTAGTTCTGCCAGCACTTCGCCAGTCGACGGGTTGAGGACCTCGAATGTCCGCTCGCTAGTCCGCGTGCCAAGTGCCGGCAGGCGATCAATGGGTCCAAACAGGTCAGGGGATCTCAGGTGACGGATCATCGGCAGGCACAGGGGCAATACCGGATTCCTCCTCAACGCAGCAGGCAATACAGCAGGTGCGGTGTGTACTCCGCGACGTCCGGGTTCCTTATAGGGCCTCGGCCAGACAGCTGGAAGACCACGGTACCCAACTGGAAAGGGAGAATACCTGAATACGCTAGAAGATGCCTCGCGGTTCTACTAGTCGAACGATTGAACAAGGGACACCGGCTTCGCCAGCCGCGCGGAGTGGATGCTGGTGGCCTGCGCCTACAATCTGCGGACCACGAATCCGCGACTCTATCGACTCGAAGAGAGGCTGGCCTGAGGAGGAGCGCACCCCAATAAAAACGCCTGAACCGGGAAATGCCTGGCAAGGCCCGCGAAAACCGCTCCTCGCGGTTTTAAACAGATCCCGTTTACCCGGCGAGCGCCCGCAAGATGAGAAAGAGGATGGAGAGGAACAGGGTGGCGAAGGCGCGCCGAGGGAAGACCGGCCGGCGCATTTGCATGGCGATGGAGCTCATGATCAATTCCCCGCCTGTTGCTGCGGCAAAAGATAGCCTGTCGTCGAATGGTCGAGCACCAGATAACGCGCGGCGACCGCCTTGACCTCGTCGGTGGTGACTTTGCGGACGCGGTCCGGCCTCTCGAGCACGTCCTTCACATTGCCACCGGTGGTGAGCGTCTTGCCATAAATGTTGGCGATGTGGTCCAGCTCGTCGTGCGCAAAAATCACCGAGCGGATATAGCGGTCTTTGGCCTTGTCCAGCTCGTCGCTGGTGACGCCATCCTTGGCGATCCGGGCGACTTCGGCAACCGCCGCCGCTTCGAGATCGACGAGCTTTGCATCGCCGCGCGGCGAGCCGGAGATGGTGAAATTGGTGTCGTCTAGCATGGTGCCCTGGAAGAAGGCGCCGGCCGCCGAGGCTATGCCTTGCTTGACGACAAGCTCCTGATAGAGCCGGCTGCGGTTGCCGCCGCCGAGGATCTCTGCCAGCAGGTCGAGCGCCTCGGCCTCGCCGGGCTCTGCCGTATGATAGGACGGCACCACCCATTGAGTGGAAAAGCTCGGCACGGAAACGCGCGCATCGGTCAGCGTCACTGTGCGCCTGGTGTTCTGCTCCGGCTCGACCGGGCGGTTGCGCGGGGGCAGGTCCGGCCCGCGCACAACCTTGCCATAGGTCTTCTCGGCCAGCGCCTTCACTGTCTCAGGCTCTACGTCGCCGGCCACCACCAGTACGGCGTTGTTCGGTCGGTAGTATTTGTTGTAGATGGTGAATGCGTCGGTGCCGTTCAGCTTTTCCATCTCCTGCATCCAGCCGATGACCGGAATGCGGTAGGGCTGGTTCTGCCGCAACGTCGCGTTGACCTCCTCGTCCAGCAGAGCCTGCGGGTTCGTCTCTCTGCGCCAACGGCGCTCCTCCAGGATCACGTCGCGCTCGGTCTTGATATCATCGTCGTTGAGGATGAGGTTGAACATGCGATCGGCCTCGAAGCCCATCATCTCACCGAGCGCCTGAGGCACCACCGTCTCGAGGAAGGTGGTGTAGTCGTAGGAGGTGAAGGCGTTGTCCGAGCCGCCGATGGTTGAGACGGCTCGGTCGAACTCGCCAGCGGCGTGGTTGGTCGTCGCCTTGAACATCAGACGCTCGAGGAAATGGGCAATGCCGGATTTGCCCGGTGGCTCGTCGGCGCTGCCGATCTTGTACCAGACCATATGAATGACGATCGGCGCGCGGTGATCGGGGATGACGACCACTTCCATGCCGTTGTCGAGCAGGAAATCCGTCACTTTGCCGTCGTCGGTGGCGGCCGGAGCCGGAGCGGTCGTCACCAGGGCCAGCGCGGTGGCAATGAATGCCTTGCGCAGCCAGGGGGACCGAAGTTTGATCGATGGCTCCCGTTGTGGTGGCTGGTCGAAAGGCAAGGTTCGAGGCAAAGTGATTTGTTCCTCATTTTGATGAAGGCGCTGCGTCCTCGTCTCCCCCAGTGGGAGGATCGGCGGGCAGCGCCGAGCCAGATGAGCAACCGTCTTCATGGTGCTAGGCCTTACTCGAGCCTCGTCTTTGGTTGGACCCAGGAGACCTGCGGCGGTATTTCTTGGTGATTTGATCATGGGGGGCGACTTCTCCTTGGTGCGTGACGCGTTTGCGGATGACTAGGCATGAACTGCGCCAGATCAGAAAACCGTTCGAGGCATGCGATAAATCGGGCGCTGCTAGTTGCGTATTCGACATTGTCGGACATCGGACAGGGCCGAACGCGACGCGCGCGCGGCTTGGGACGATATCTCCTTCGTTCGGAAGACGATTGGGCCCGCTGCCGGGGGAGCGGCATAGGATGCGCTTCGAATAGCCGCTGCACTTGTGAGTGAGAATTTAGCTGTTGGTCACCCCAGCGGAAGGCTGTCCTCGACAGGCACGCCAGGGTCGAGGCTGAACGGCAGAGGAGACAGGAGCGTGGCGGGTTCGAGCGCGTGGAGCCTTTTCGCGCGCGAAGACGGATCTCATCAAGGATCTGCGACAGTTAGGGAATATTCGCGAGGCGCTGGAAACGAAGATCGTAGGACATCAGGCGAGAAAGAAGGATGCGTTGAGCGCTTTTGGCGGATGAGCTTGCCCGAAGTCGTTGAGCGTGATGAGTTGCTGCGGGACAGGGATCGTTTGCGTGGGGCCTTGGTCGAACTTGAGGAGAAAACAGATTCCGCCCAAGCGCCGGACACAGTTTCCCAGATGATCCGAAAGTCAAATGTTGACGGATTCACCAGCGAACCGGGCGGTCCTAGCGACGGCGTGTCGCTGGAGGCCAGCCCTCGTTCGAGCGTCAGGACTCCAAGAGAACGGGACTTTGTCAGAGCCATCTGCGATCCCAAACTGAGACGTGCAAATATAGCAACGTCACGAAAAAGTTTTGCCGGCCGCCTACAAGCCACCGTCATTGATTTCAAACAGACCCGTTGTCGGAGGCTGATTACAGGTAAGGTCCGTCAACATCGCAGGTTCGTCAAATGGGCTTTTGAGATTGTGGCCATCTTGAAATCCGATGACATCAAAATAGTCTTGGGCCGTCATCGCTTTGCTGTGCGGATCGGCCTATGTAGCGCGCGGCATAGGGCCGATCAGACTGATCCGCATAGCGGGTTCGCGTGTTTAAACGGCGATGCCCTTGCGGCAGGTAGGCATCGCAGCTTACCGTCTATTTTCAGCAGTCCGCATCTTCCGCCGGCCTCATGCGGCAAGATGGCCTGGCGCCTGCTGCAAAGGCCTCTCTAATCGGGGCGGCCTCTGAGCTTAAGGCTATCCAGTCAACAATAGCCTGATCCTGCTCATTCTGATGCGCGCCAACCGCCGCGCCGGATTGTGGAACCGCTCGTGGCTAGCTTCTACCACAAACAGAAAGGTCATCAAATCAAGCAGGAAGTCGTCGATCGCTTGGGCGATTGTTTCTGACTTACCCTTGAACTGATCCAGCAAAACGCGCGCCTTATCGATCGCATCCGCGCTGGCCGCATCGATTAGACCCTCGATCGTCTTGAAACAATCCAATGCGAAACTCCTTATATGGGGATGGTCAACCACAAACGGCGTCACGTCGACATTGTCATGTACCTCCGGGCAATCCGCAGATCCATTCGATGGGTCCGTTTGCGTGACGCGGTTCGCGAACGAACCCAGTCCACCTTATATTCGGTCAGGGCGCATGCACCTGTTCCATGATCCCGCTTGCGGCGGATTCGGACCCAAGAGACGAAACCATTCTTCAACGGCGGCTGTTTGAGGCCATGAGTTTCGTCGGTTCGTCTACCGAGGATCTGCCAGGCCTGATCGGCCTGGAGATTGGGATCAGCAACTCGATGCGATCAAGCTCGCGGCTGATCTGCGCCATGAGCGCTGGCGGCAGTGGACGCCCATCTCCGGTAATGAGCGCGTCGAGGCATTTGCGTCGATCGCCTTTCAACGGTTCGTATCCGGACACACCTTGGCTGAACAAAAGGCCCTTTATCCTGTTGACGTGCCTGATCCGCTCGTTCGTCAGCGCCTTCCGCTCCCGCACCAACCGGCGACGGTCTTCCTCCTCCGGCGTTGGCACTCGCAACATCGCGCAAACCCGAGGCTCGCCGCGGTTGTAGGCCAACAACGCTCGAACCAGTGCTTCCCCATCAATCCTGTCGGTCTTGGCCCGCCGGCGGCGACGCGATGTGGCAATGGATGCCGGGTCCACGACATAACTTTGGGCCGTGCCAGAGCCTGCTGGCTGTAGGCGGTCGCGATGGAGTGCGCCAGTTGCCGCCGACCAATCAAGCCGGGCCTTGAAATTTTTCGTTTTGCTGCCCCTAAGTCTCGGCTATGAATCGGACTGGCCAAGTGGCCTGCCCACGTTGCAATTGTTACAAAGGAATACACATATGGCGACCGGAACAGTGAAGTGGTTCAACAGCACCAAGGGGTTTGGATTTATCCAGCCCGACGATGGCGGTCAGGATGTTTTCGTCCACATTTCCGCTGTCGAACGCGCGGGCCTCTCGACCCTCGCTGACGGCCAGAAGATCAAGTATGAGATTGAACAGGACCGCCGCACTGGCAAATCCTCCGCTGGCAGTCTCAGCAAAGTTGGCTGAATTTACTCTTGCGTCCTGGCAAGAGTGGGCGCGGTACGTCACGAGGGGACTCACGGCCGCTCGACAAGAGCGAGCAAGAACGTGGCTCAACTGCAAGGCCGGGGCAGCAGATCGCTGCAAGGCGTGGCGAATTGAATTCCTCATGAAACAAGGCTGTTTGAAAGGAAGGCGGGGTTGGCCCCGCCTTTTTATATGACGCGCAGATTAAGCCGATGGCTGCAACGCTCCAGAACGAATCTCGATTGCCGAAATCAAGCCGCGACCTTCTTGCGGGTCCGCTTCGTCGGCGCCGGCTCCGGCGCTTCCGGCGCTTTCGGTTTGCGGCCGAGCCCCATCGTCTTGGCCAATGACGAGCGCGCCGCAGCGTAATTCGGCGCGACCATGGGATAATCTGCCGGCAGGCCCCATTTGGCCCGATATTCATCCGGCGTCAGCCCATAGTGGGTCGACAGATGGCGCTTTAGCGATTTGAATTTCTTCCCGTCTTCAAGGGAGATGATGTAGTCCGGTGTCACCGACTTCCTGATCGGGACTGCAGGCGTAAGGGCAACCGGCTCTTTTGCAGAGACACCTTCCGCCGTCCCTTTCAGAGCCGCGTGCACTTGGCCGATGAGGGCAGGGAGATCCCCCACCGGGATCGGATTGTTGGAGACATAGGCTGAGACGACATCGGCCGTGAGCTCGATGAGGGTGTCGATGTTTTTTTCGGCTTCTTCTGTCATGAAACTCTCCAGGCGGCGTGAAACACAGTCGGCGAAGCGTCGCTTCATAGTGGCGGTCGCCGCTGAAAGCAACCAAGGTCTCGACAGGATTATTGCGATGCTCGTCCAGCAGCGAGATCTATAGCGCGGTATCGCGCCGTCATGACCGTTGATGCGTTCCGTTGTTGGCGACCTGCCGCGGTGCTTGCGCATTTTCAGGCGCGTCTCGGCCGTAAGCTTTGCGCCAGACGACCAGTAATCTCGAAACGAAGCGGGCTGTTTCTGTTCGCCATCCTCTCTTTGGCTGTGAAGTCGGTGGCAGAGCAGTGGCCGCTTCCTGGTGGCGCGTGGAGGAACTATCAAGCGTTGATTCGCAATGGTCGAAACGATGTAGATTCATCCGGTGAGCCGCTCTCGCAGCAGGATGTTAGGGATTGGACCGCTGGTAAACCGAGGACATCACGCCGCTGCTTTGCTATTGAACCGCTATCGCTGTGACAACACATTCCGCAATGGTGGGCGGGTCTAGAGGAGGCGCCTGTTCACGCAAACTAGCGGTTCAGCAGGTCGGGAGGAACGAATGAGCTCAGGAACTTTCAGCAGCCCACTTTCGTAAGGCGTGCAGCGCACATCGTGCAAGAGATTGCCCGTCCTGCGGATGCTATCGATTTTCTCAACGAATGGCCAGAAGATCGCAGAGACCGGATCCACGAAGCCGCCCTCAGGGCGTGCTTTGATGCATACAACGGACGAAAACCTGCGAGCGCAGCGCGCAAGAGTTTTTTCCGCTTTGCGAAACAGGTCGTCATATTGGAAGATGCAACCTCCGCGATGCAATGGCTCGCTGCCTGCATGTCGGACAGTGGAAAAGCGCAAGTATAGGCGTCGCAGTCGTGTGTGAGGCTGGAGCGGGTACGCCGACGAGGTTATTGTATCCAGATTTCGCCGGCATCTAGAGCGTGGTATAAACAAACAATATTTTGCGCGCTATGGCGATGTTAATCATCTTGTTGTATTTGTAAATCAGCTTCTCGCGACAGGACTGCAACGCTTCCGGTGTGAAAATCACTGGGTGGGACTTGGTCCTCTCAAATTCATGACGGTAAATTGCCCTGTTATTATCGCAAAGCAGTTGTCCCATTGAAGCTGATAAACGAGGCCAAAATTGTGCTCCGTCGTCTGCCAATATTCGCTCGATGGAGGCTATAGGCGTCACAAGCCAATCAAAACAGCTACTCGGGCGCCCTTTGAAATTTCGTTTAATTTCGCTCACCCGAAACGGTCCTCTACAGTCGAAATAAGATTGTCCCGCAAAGGTGCTACAAGACACTATCGCGGATCGATTTGGGCCCACGTCGATCTGGCGAAGGCAGGCGGAAGTCGAGCAGGACCTGCAGCGGAACAGATCACCGGCCCCGAACCGAAATCTGACACGGCGGCGGACCCGATTTCTTCTTGGTAGAAGGCGCAGAGAACCGGAGCACGGCTCCGGCGCCGAAGGTTGCCGAGCAGGGATCCTCCTCCTCCTCCCTGAAGTCCAATCGAGAAGAGCGATCACTTCCAAGAGGGTCCCAGCTCTGCCGCGAAAACAGGTGTCAGACCACCCGGTCCTCTCCCGCAACTGATCTAGCGCAGGGCGTTCATGAGCCGCATATCCCAGAGTGGCTGCGTGCACGACGCAGCGAGATCATTTATGAAAATCCTATTCAGTACGATGGCTGTCCCCTTGCTGACAGCCACCGCCTTTGCTGCGGATTCGATCCCCGCAGACCTCAGAGAAACGGCAATGGCCACTTTCAAGGCTTTGCCACCCACCACGCCGGCAGTCGCCAACAACCCGATCACCCCGGAAAAGATCGCTCTCGGCAAGGCACTGTTCTTCGATCCACGCGTTTCTGCGTCAGGCGTCTTGTCGTGCAACTCGTGCCACAACCTGGCCACCGGCGGCGACGACAATCACGAAACCTCGATCGGCCATGGTTGGCAGAAGGGACAGCGCAACGCGCCGACTGTACTGAACGCCGTCTTCAACATCGCCCAGTTCTGGGATGGTCGTGCCGCAGACCTGAAGGCTCAGGCGAAGGGACCGGTCCAAGCCGGCATCGAAATGGCCAATACACCGGGCCAAGTCGTCGCCACGCTCAAGTCCATGCCGCAATATGTCGAGTGGTTCGATGCAGCTTTTCCGGCTGAAGCCGATCGGGTCACCTTCGACAACTTCGCCAAGGCAATCGAAGCCTTCGAGGCGACACTGGTCACGCCGGCCCCCTTCGACAGCTTCCTGAATGGTGATGAGCTTGCCATGACTTCCGAACAGAAACAGGGCCTGGCGCTTTTCATGGACAAAGGCTGCTCGTCCTGCCATGCCGGCATCAACGTTGGTGGGGAAGCCTATTACCCATTCGGCCTCGTGGAACAGCCCAGCGCCGAGGTCCTGCCGGAAAAAGACAAAGGCCGATTTGCGGTCACCAATGCAGCCGACGATTCCTATGTTTTCCGCGTGGCGCCGCTGCGCAACGTTGCACTCACCGCGCCATACTTTCATTCGGGCAAGGTTTGGGATCTGAAACAGGCCGTTGCCATCATGGGAACCACCCAGCTTGGCGTGGTACTGGCGGACGAAGAAGTCGACCTGCTTGTTGCCTTCCTCAACTCGCTGACCGGAAAGGCACCCGAGGTCGCCTATCCCATCTTACCCGCCGAAACGGCGACAACACCCCGGCCTATAATGCAGATCTTAGGAAAATAAACGGCCAGCTGACTGCGGAACATCGCAATTGACAATGATTGCGACTTTTACTGGGACGAGACGATCGCGACGTCCATGAGAACGCAAATGGCTCGTTTCCAAAGTGCAGACACTGCTTCCGTCACCAGCTCGTTGCGATGGAATCATGTTTGGGATCTGGCGTGCGACATGCCAAGGAAGGTGTCTGACGCATGAGGCTCGCGCGCTGTCGATACCGCGCGGCGGCCGGCCATGGCGGCCGAATAGCCGCGCGCCGGAGTGACCGGCCCCCCTTAGGGCGATGGGGTAGCCACTCCGTCCTCCATGTCCAGCGATTCTTCGACTGCTTCCGGATTCCGGGCGATGGTCCAAAGGAGAGTATTCGCCGCTACATCCGGTTTCGAGCGACCTTGCTCCCAGTTTCGAAGCGTTGCCAGATCGAGGCCATACCTCACCGAGAATGCCTCCTGAGAGAGCTTCGTGCGATCCCGGACTTCGCGAACACTTATCGGCCGCGGCGCATGAACCTTCGCGATCACGCCTGCGGACGACAGTTCATTCCTCAGTGCCAATAGGTCGTCGACGCAAGGAACCGTCACGAACGCTTTGCCGTGATCGACCATCTCCGTGAGTATCGCGTGGGCCGTCCTGAGCGGCAGCTGTCTCTTAACGAGAATCCGGGCGGCCTCAGGAGTATTCGCGCCGTGAAGACAACTGAGGCTCAGTCGGACGGGAGAGCCTGACGACACCGGAACGACGTCCCGGGTTCGCACCCGTTGTCCGAACCGCTCCATGAATTTCGATGTAGTCGACATTAAGCTTCTCCGCGATCACTCGACCGAGCTTGCGCAATTTGGACCATCCTCACTGGACCTCGGCATCGCCCCCAATATGCAGGTCACGGACGACAAGATTGGTTACTGGCTATCTCCACGTTTCCCAAGAGCTGAAGCACGCCATCGGGCGTGATCACGTCAAAGAGGAGGCATGGGTCCTCCGAAATATCCGCGTACAGGATGAGTTCGATGTCATCGGGCTGCACACCAGATCGCTACGCAAGTTGCTTATAGAAGCTAAGTCGGGTGCTGGCGAGGGTCAAGGCCTAACCGATCTCCGAATTGGCGGGACGCTGGCACCACCCGAATCCTGCCACCTCGGCCGTAGTCTGCGCTAATCGACTGGGGAAGCGGACAGACGCGCAGCACAATATATTATCGCCACCAGAGCGAACGCGACAAGCAATGTACTTTAAGAAACGACGCGTGTACGAAGCGGCGGGGCCTGTATTTTCCGAAGGAGCCGATATCAAAGCGAATTAAATATAAATAAAATCAATGGCTTTTGAATGACTCCGGACCACCTGACTACCCACGCTCCGTACCACCTGAATCCAGTCCATGGCCTCGCATTCTGATAGGGATCGACGCGGTTGTCCGTTAGAGCGTTAACGTCGCAGCCCTTGTCGAATAGCGTTGCCTCGGCGCGACTAACAAGGTGAGGCCGTCCCGCATCCCTGTGTATTCACTGTCCCGCCACGACTTGCCCCGGGATGCCAAGCTCTTGCGCGGTTGGCCGCTTTTTTGCTGTTCGTTGGTGCGGTAGTTGCGTTGATGCCAGCGACGTTGAAGACTTCTTTGCACCGGGGGCATCCTGTCGCCAACCCTGCAATATCATGCAGTTCTTGATGAATTGCTGTTCAGCAATGGCATTATCTAGGGCATTGCCTAAAGCTGCGCCAGCAACATAGCTCGGCGACCCCATTGCGATAAATCCTTGATCGACGCTTGGTGCGAGCATATTGCACTTGGCTTGCGCATATTCCAACGGCGGTCCCGGCATGTATTGCGTGTAGGTGGCCGTTTGACAACCGGCGACGGCGCATACTGACCCAACGGCCAATAGATTAATAGTTCTCATATTCAACACCCCAAGTCTTACTGCCCATTGCAGAAGCCGGGATATGAAATTGGCCTTACCGAGAGTTTAAGATCAGAAAGGTCAGCCGAGATTGCTAAAAAGGTGCTTAAAAAAGCTATACTAAACGCTGGCAGTGCTCGTCTATCGGACCGGGCAATACGCAGCCGGAAAACAGAGTGTAACCACCTCTCAGAATGAGCGCAGAAAGATACAAGTAGTTACCCTCGCAGAATCCGCTGTATAGATCGGGCTTAGGTCTCAGCGTTTCTAACTTGAGCCGCGCGTATATTGACAATGCTAATTATTCGTGAGAGAAGGAGGCGCTTGTTGATGACCCTTCTTGGTGCCGTCATTTCGTGGGAGCTGGCGGTACCAATCTCTAAGGCTCGATTGGCGTTAATTTTTTCTTGAAGTCGAGCGTGCTGTGTAATTGTTGGAAGGCTTCCTCTATTCGCGCAATTTGCTCTGTACTGATACCCCGATCAGCCTTCCCGATTTGACGAGCCGCTCCTTTGAGCACGTCCACGGTTGTTTTGACCACTTCCTCAATCTCGGCATCGTCATGGAAAAACACTGCACTTCCTCCTATGGTTCCCGGTAGGCATATCGGAGTTCGCGCCGATGTCGAAACACATAATTGCGCCGGATTCAAACTGGTCATTTAGCCGCCTTGATGCACGGCGATGAGGTTTTGGCGGCCTGAAGCGGCGATGTGGCCGCTGTTGGGCGCTTTTCCGCGAACCTCGTCAGGCGCCGGCGGTGATCCGTCGTGATGGCAGGTGGGGTTTGCAGGTTGCGGTCGGCGGGTTCGTTTCGGGGCGTCTGCGCCCAATGATTATGTCGCGAGCCGCGGAATACGATCGAGGACGATGCGCAGGATGCGTTGGTCGGGGCAGGATGTCGGCAGGTGCAGGCGGATTTGCGTCTTCATCTCGACCACCCGCGCAGCGATCTTGATGAGGCGCAAACGCAGCGTGTCGAATTGCGCGACGGCAAAGCTGGAGCGTTTCGGCTCGCAGCGCGCAGGCCCCACATGAGCCAGTAGGCGCCGGCATGCAGGAACAGCCGGAACTGGTTGGCCGTCGCTCTTGTGCAGGACGTTCGGTCGGCGGCGAGATGGGTCTTCCAGGACTTGATGTGGTTCTCGGCCGCTCCGCGCCGGCAGTAGACATCCTCGTAGAGCGCCTTGGCCCTTCCACCGGCGAGGTTGGTGACGATGAAGCGGGTGTCAGCACCTTGGGCACCGACCTCGACCCGCGCTATGATGCGCTCGACGCGGCTCCAGCTGGCGGCCCCATCCAGGAACTCCTTGAACCTGCGGACCTTGTTCGTCTTCGGTGACGCTTCAAAGCGCGCCGTCGTGCGGGCTTCCAGGTCCGCGACATGCTTGCGCAGGGTCGTGGTGGGCGGAACGCCGAGGATGAAGTCGACATCGTTGGCGCGGCACCAGTCGATGATCTGCGGGCTGCAATAGTGACCGTCGGCCCGGATCAGGATCCGGATGTTCGGCCAGTTGCTCCGGATCGCCCGCACCAGGCGGCGCAGGTGAGCGCGGATCTCAGCCCCACTTGGCCGCTTGGCCGGTCGCAGGACAGCAGCCATGAACCGGCCGTCGCCATCGAACACAACGATCGGCTGGAAGCCGTACTCGTCGTGATGGGCATTGAAGAGGCGGAGCTGCTGGTTGCCGTGCACGGCGTCAAACGTGTCGTCGATGTCGAGCACGATCCGCTTCGGAATCTGCCGGAAGGAGGCGCAGTAGAGGTCGACCATCGTCTGGCCCATGGCGAGCAGCGAGCGCACATCGGGTAGGTTCTCCAGCCGACACATCGTCGATTGCGACGCCAGATCCCGACCCGAAGGGGGCGCATCCTGGGCCATCTTGAACACCGGGTCGGAACGCAGCCGGTTGGCGTCGTTGCCATCCTCGTAACCGGCGGCGATCATCTTCATGCGGAAGCCGATCATATCTGCAAAGTGGTGGATGACCTGGTCCGGGCTGCGTGGATCATCGATGCAGCGCGCCAGACGGTCGGCCACCCGCAGTCGTTTCTCCACCTCTGCTAGAGCCAGAACGCCAATGTCCGACGACAGCATGCCGCCGTCGAAACGGGCGAACGGACTTGCCGCCGACAGATGACAAGCCGCTCAGCGGCAGCGTAAGATCATTCATGGCGGGTGTGGTCTCCGGAAATGATTCGGATCGGCCTTAGCAACCAAATCCTACGTCATTTCAACGGCTTGAACCACATCCGCCAACCCACCGTGAATTTTTCAGGTTAGCTGACATGAACTCAGATCCTTGGATTGCCGAGAACTCTCCACTGTCGCCCGAGCGATTGCACGCCATTGGCGTCATAACGCTTCGATGGAATCAGTGTGAATTCTGGCTTTTTTTACTGTTTTGCAAGGTCTCCGGCATTGCAGACAAAGAAGCGTGGGCACTCGTTTACGATCTCGGCGATGTCGCCATCTGCACCCGCATCAAAGCGATTTTGGCAAGCCGCTCATTCCACACGGACGGTACTGCACTGATCCTCAATGCGTTAGATGCATATGACATCAACCGGCAAAATCGAAACACGGTTGCTCATGCTTGGATGGTTGGCAAATTTGACGGAGAATACATCCTAGCGCGCAGGAGCAAGAAAGCTGACGCAATCGATCCATTGGCCTTCAAGAGCGATTTGACCACTCTCAGACGAGTTGCGCATGAAATATGGCTGCTCGATACCAACCTTTGGCTTCTTTGTTGTGTCATTGAAGACAACACAATTTCT
Organism: Mesorhizobium sp. M0500; assembly: GCF_040321165.1. Lineage (NCBI taxonomy): Bacteria > Pseudomonadati > Pseudomonadota > Alphaproteobacteria > Hyphomicrobiales > Phyllobacteriaceae > Mesorhizobium > Mesorhizobium sp. M0500. The sequence continues at coordinate 40,326 of NZ_JAMYRB010000017.1, read as the reverse complement.
GGACCTCTGACAACCCCAAACAAACTGCTCTTGCCTGACGCTCTGTGGGTGCCTCCCCCTCAGGTTCATGCAAAACAGAAGCGCCTGCCTCAATCATAGCGAGGCGCTTTTCTAAAAAATATTCTACCATTTAGTCGACGTGGAATCTGATTGCGCAGATCGCGGCAGGGGCTGCGCGCTGCTTAAGCAATACCGCCAGTTGAGTTCCCTTGGAAGTCTGAACCCCTTGTGGCTCAAGGAGTCCAGCCTTTCCAAGGAGTCCAGAGCTAGACTGAGTAATCCATGTCGTATTGTCCACATTCATATTCCTGCGCGATTAGGACACGTGGCGAAGGAAATTGCACACTTTCGCTCGAGCGACTTATTTCAAGGGATGTGATCGCGTTTTGCACTTTTACGGCCGACATGCGGCAACCGGTAACTCACCACATGATGAGGAAGCAGGAAGCCTCAGGCCTGCACTTTCTCCCGGAGCGCACGTGCTGCAGCGACCATGTTCATGAGGGCAGGGCGGACCTCCTCCCATTTGCGTGTTTTGAGGCCACAGTCCGGGTTTACCCACAGTTGGGCATCCGACAGTCGCTCGCGGGCAAGCATGACGAGGTCCGAAATCTCGCCGACTTCCGGGACGCGTGGTGAGTGAATGTCATAGACCCCGGGACCGATTTCGTTCGGATATTTGGAGCTCGTGAAGGCGTCCAGCAGTTCCATCTTCGAGCGCGACGTCTCAATCGAAATGACATCCGCATCCATTTCAGCGATCGCGTCGATGATCTCGTTGAACTCCGAATAGCACATGTGGGTATGGATTTGAGTCGCGTCCTTTACACCCGTTGAAGCGATCCGGAAGCATTCGACAGCCCAGTCGAGATAGTCGTTCCAATCAGACTGGCGCAGTGGCAATCCTTCGCGAAACGCGGCCTCATCGATCTGGATCATCCTTGCGCCGGACCATTCGAGATCCGTCACTTCGTCGCGGATGGCAAGCGCGATCTGGCGGCATGCCTCGGAGCGGGGTACGTCGTCGCGAACAAAAGACCAGTTGAGAATGGTCACTGGGCCTGTGAGCATTCCCTTCACAGGGTATTCCGTAAGCGACTGGGCGAATTGCCACCAGCGCAGCGTCATCGGATTGGGCCTCGATACGTCGCCGAAGATGATGGGGGGGCGCACGTAACGCGACCCATAGCTCTGCACCCAGGCATGCTGGGTGAAGGCGAAGCCGGACAGCTGCTCGCCGAAATGCTGTACCATGTCGTTTCGTTCGAACTCACCGTGCACCAGCACGTCCAGCCCGATCTCTTCCTGCCAGCGAATTGCAGCCTCGATCTCCTTCTTCAGGAAGGTCTCGTAGTCGACATAGCTCAGCTGGCCCTTCGCATGAGCGGCCCGCGCCCTGCGTACCTGCGGCGTCTGCGGGAGGGATCCGATGGTCGTCGTCGGGAACGGCGGCAGCCCGAGCGTGCCGGCGTGGACTCTGGAGCGCTTGGCAAAAGCGCTCTCTCGTCGCTTCATGCTGTCGTCAATGCTGGCGATCCGCCCCTCAACAAGTGGGTCATGGATCTTCGTGGATGTCGCGCGAGTGGCGGCAGCCTCGGCAGACGCTTTCAACGCGCCTGCCACCGCATCCCTGCCTTGGGACAGGGCCCGGGCCAGCAAGACCAGCTCGTCGGTCTTCTGGGCCGCGAAGGCGAGCCACGACCTGATGTCCGCCTCGAGTTCCGTCTCCATGCGCAGGTCGATCGGCACATGCAGCATCGAGCAAGAAGGCGCGATCTCGACGCGGTCCAAGGGCCAGCCGGCGACGATCGGTTTGATGCGGTCGAGAATGGCGGGCAGGTTCGCACGCCAGACGTTGCGGCCATCGATCAGGCCAAGCGAGAGCACCAGATCCTTCGGAGCGAGCCGACCCACCATTTCCAGCTGCTCGGGAGCGCGCACGAGATCAATATGCAGCCCGGCCAGGGGCAAAGAAACTGCGGTTTCGAGATTGTCTCCCAGCGGCCCGAAATAGGTAGCCAGCATGATCTTCAACTCGGGCGCGGCTTTTGACAGCTGGCCATAGGCGAATTCGAACGCAGCTCGTTCGTTCGGGTTCAGATCGAGGACAAGCGCTGGCTCATCGATCTGCACCCAGTCGGCTCCCGACAGCTTCAGCCTCTGCAGGAGTTGCTCGTAGACGGGCAGCAGCCGCGGCAGGAGCGCGATGGGATCGAATCCTTCGGCAGGCGATTTCGCCAGCTTGAGGAAGGTGATCGGTCCAAGGATGACTGGGCGTGTGTGAATGCCGAGAGCTTTAGCCTCGAGGAAGTAGTCGACCGGTTTCGTCGACGAGAGGGCGAACGTCTGATCATCGTCGAGTTCCGGCACAATGTAGTGATAGTTGGTGTCAAACCACTTGGTCATTTCCATCGCGGTTACATCAGGCCGATGAGCCGCCTGCTGGTGGCCAACGTGTCCACAATCCTCCGTCTGACCCTGGTTGCCGCGCGCCATTGCGAAGTAGATGTCAAGTGGGACCTCGCCGCCATTCCAGCCGTAACGGGATGGAACGGCGCCGACCATGGCTGCGGTGTCGAGCACATGGTCGTAAAGCGAGAAGTCGTTCGACGGGATTTTCGACACGCCGCGATCGTGCTGCTCCTCCCAGCTAGCGGCACGGAGCGCCTTCGCCGTCGTGAGAAGGTCGGCGGCGGAAGATTTTCCGGACCAGTAGCTTTCAAGCGCGAATTTCAGTTCTCGCCGACGACCGAAGCGCGGCACGCCGAGCGTTGCTACAGGAATTTGCTGAGAGACAGTCATGCCATACCCCGATGGTTGGGGCGTCGGTGACAAGGAAGGCGCTAGCAGGCCGGCACGAACGCCAGGCTGCAGCGGCCACCGAGACACCCCGCCCGTGGACGTAATTCGCCGTGGCAGGTCTCCTGGCTCGCGGGGTCATAGCCTCTACCCGTCTTCCCAAGGCTATTCGCCTCAGTGACATGAGTGGGGTTGGCTTGCCGCTAACAGTTGCGGGGGCAGCGCCGGCATCGCACCGGCTTCCCTCTTAGCTCCGCTGCGGCAGCGCCGTACGGAGAACCACGACACGGGAGACAATCACAGCAGTTCGCTTCTTTGTCAACGCCGCATAAAGAAATGTTTATGTCGTTATATTAAATTTCCGTTGGCATGTCCCCAAAGGTCGCCTCGAAAGCGAAAACTGTGGAAGCCTTGAGCGGCCGGTAAATCAAAGCAATGATGCACAGCGGTCCAGGAGGATAGGAGTTCGTCGGCTGCCGGCGGCAAACATACCGGCAAGTGCCGTGGTGCTGCTTCCCTCATCATGCGAACGCCACCTCGGCGTCGAACTTCGGCTCCGAGGTTCCGACCGCTTCTTTGGTGATCTGCTCGCGACCACATTCGACTCAATGGCGAGGCTGTTGCCCATGTGGAAGGTGTTGGCCGTGATGCCCTCGGTGATACGACACAACGATTTCGAGGGGAGCACCCGAGGCCCGGCGCAGCGGCGTGTTGCGGAGGATCGAGGCCGACGTCTCGAATTGCTTGTTCGCAGCCCACCGGCTCAAGGTAACCCGGCTCAAACCACCGGGCCAGCTCAAGTCCTGTCCAAATGAGGCCTGAGCGGCAAATCGTCGTGCACGCGCACGGTTTGGCGTTCGATCTTGTGATGCGTCTTGGGCGGGCAATCGCCACGGTGCAGCGCTTCCAGGCGCGCAACGATTTCGGCGTCATCCTGGGTCTGCCTGTTGTTGTGGCGAACATACTCGACCCAGGTTGGCACATGATAGCACTCGGTCCATAGTTCGGGCTTTTCCAGGTCACGCAGCAACGCCCATTGTCTGGCGCCATCTCGCAGCCGCGCTTTTCGCCACGATGTCATCACACTGAGAAATTCTGGGACATCTCTCTGATCGATACGATAATCGACCATCACCATGATCGGACCGCTTCGTGGCCGAAGGTCAAGTTGCAGCGTCGGTTCGCTGAACTTGTTGGTCGGATCCAGATTGAGCGTTTCGAAATCCGGCTGACGCAGAACGATCCCCATCAGTCCACCAATCACAAGAACCACGCTGGCGACGAGGAAGGCTCCCGAAACACCTTGGACGTCCGCCAGTTCGCCCCAAAGCCAGCTTCCCGCCGCCATGCCGCCGTATGTGGCCGTCTGATAGAGAGACAGGGCGCGTCCAACCACCCACCGCGGTGCCGAAAGCTGCACTGTGACGTTAAATAGCGAGAATGATTGAATCCAGGCCGCACCGGCTGGCATGAGGAGCAGACAGCTCAGCCAAACGTGCTCGCTCCATGCCAGAAAGAAGCAGCTGATCGCCAATATAAAGAACGCTCCGCGAATGACCCATTCGTTGGAGAGAACTTCTCGGACCCGCCCGATGAGGAGCGCGCCGCAAATCGCTCCCAGGCCGAAGAAGCCAAGCATCACGCCGTAGGTGACCGCGGTCCCTTTGACCTGTTCGCGAGCAACCAACGGCAGGAGAGCCAAAATGACAACGGCGGTGAGGCCGAAAATGAAACTCCGGCACATCACCTTGAGAAGGTTCGGCGACAAGAGCACGTAACGGAAGCCCGCCGCCATCGCACTGCCGAAAGCCTCCCGCGGCAGCGCTTGTCGTGCCCGTACGGCTTTCCACCGCAACAGCGCAGCGATCAGAGCGAAGTAGCAAAAGACGTTGAAGAGGAACGCGAAGGCCGCACCGGCTGTGGCCACGATTATGCCGCCAATCGCCGGCCCGATGCTGCGCATGAGATTGTAGCTCATGCCGTTGAGCGCAACCGCGCTAGGCAGGTGTTCGCGAGGCAGGATATCCCCCATCGAGGCTTGCCAAGAGGGATCGTGCAATGCCCAACCACAGCCGATCAGGAAGGTGAGACCCAGAAGGGCCCAGGGTGTCATTTCCCCCGCATAGGTCAGGAACGCCAGGAAGGCGGATACGCAGACCATCAGCAGTTGCGCAGTCAACATGATCCGGCGACGGTCAAAGTTGTCCGCGAGCGCTCCCGCCGCGAGCGAGAAGATCATGTAGGGGAGGGTGGTCGATGACTGGACGAGCGCCACCATTCCATGGGAGGTGGCGATGCTCGTCATCAGCCAAGCCGCCGCCACACCTTCCACCAGGGTGCCAAGGTTCGAAACGAGTGCAGCCGACCATAGCGAACGGAAGGTCTTGTGCTGAAAAGGAACGAGTGAAGATGTTCTCTTCGCCATTGTGGGAAGCTTCGGGATCGAGCGCGGGGCTTTGGTTCGCCTCACTCAACCATGGCCTCGCCGTACAAGCCAAGCTGCCACAGTGGCGCGCCTGCTAACCCAGAAAACTTGGCGGCCTTACAGGCATGCGCAGGACGCGCGAAGCCGCTCAAATCTCCCCAGATGGGTCAGCCATCGAAGACCGGCATCACTTGCCCGTTGAGCGGCTATACGATAATGCTCCGCGCTAAGCAGGAAGCGCCAAAAATTCGAGCGGCGACTTCATTCTTCTATTCAGGAAGGAACTATGAGGCGGCAGACGCGACCATTCACCGTGGAAGTCAAACAAAAGCGCATTTATCAAAAATCCGCACGTTCCATCTGGGGCAATTTCGACATCGCCGCCGCGATGGCCGAGACAACAAAGGAAGTCGAGCCGTTAAATCGTCAGCTTGTTGACTCTACTGTAGTGGCCCTTGATGCTGAACCTTTGCACAAACCGCGAGTGGAGCATTTCATGGCCAATCCCCTGGAAACCGAGTCAGCAGTAGTTCCTAGCGCACCGGCAGACAAAGCGGAAACGCCAAAACCGAAGACGAGAGCGCGGCGGTCGAGGAAGCCAGAAGCTGAGGCGAGCGCGCCTGCCCGCAAGGAGGGCGCCAAGCCGATATCCGCGACCACTGAAGCACCGCCGTCAGCGCGAACAGGCCGAAAGAGCTACTCCGCGAAGGATCGTGCCCAGAAGCTGGCGCAGATCGAGACCTCGATCGGCGGCGGCGCTACTCTCAAGAGCGCGGTGAAGCAAGCCGGCATCTCGGAACAGACATATTATCTTTGGAAGAAGGCGGCGGCGCCGGCGGCGGACAGTGACGGGCTGAAGGATCTCGTCGCGCTCGAGGAAGAAAACAAGCGGCTAAAGAGCCTGCTTGCCGATCGTCTCCGCAAGGAGAATGCGGAACTGAAGAAAAGGCTCGGGCTGGATTAAGGAGGCTGGGCAGCTGGTTCTTGGCTCGCCACCTACAGCAATCCCACCTGCTCCGCCTCTCGGCGCAGATTCTGCCGTGGCCTTGGGCCGATCTGCTGGATGACCAGCCCGGCTGCCAGCGAGCCGAGGTCGCCGCACTGCTTCAGGCTGCGGCCTTGCGTGTAGCCGTAGAGGAAGCCTGCGGCATAGAGGTCGCCGGCGCCGGTGGTGTCGACCAGCTCGCGGATCCTGGTCGCCTCGATGGTCACGGTCTCGTCGCCGCGCACGATCACCGAGCCCTTTTCCGAGCGGGTGACGGCGGCGATCTTGCAGTCCTTGCGGATCCGCGCCAGCGCCTCGTCGAATGACGCGGTCTGGTAGAGCGACTTGATCTCGTGGCTGTTGGCAAAGACGATGTCGACGGTGCCGGAGCGCATCAGATCGAGGAATTCGTCGCGGTAGCGGTCGACGCAGAACGAATCCGACAATGTCATCGACACTTCGCGCCCGGCGGCGTGGGCGAGCTTAGCCGTCTGCCTGATCGCCTCCTTGGCGCGCGGCGGGTCCCACAGATAACCCTCGAAATAGGTGACCGCGGCGCCCGAGGCCTTGTCGGCCTCGACGTCCTCCGGCCCGAGCTCGACGCAGGCGCCGATATAGGTGTTCATCGAGCGCTCGCCGTCGGGCGTGACGAAGATCATCGAGCGCCCTGTCGGAGGTTCGCCGTTAAGCGGCCTGGTGTCGAAGGCGACGCCCTGGGCATGGATGTCATGCGCGTAGATTTCGCCGAGCGCGTCGTTGGAGACCTTGCCGAAGAAAGCGGCGCGACCGCCGAAGGAGGCCACGCCCGCCGCCGTGTTGCCGGCGCTGCCGCCCGAGGCTTCAATGGCCGGGCCCATGCGGCTGTAGAGCAGTTCGGCGCGCCTCGTGTCGATCAAATTCATCGCGCCCTTGATGATGCCGTTGGTCTCCAGGAACGCCTCATCGCACTGGGCGATGATGTCGACGATGGCATTTCCGATACAAAGCACGTCATAGTCCGGCATCAATTCATGTCTCCGCCAAAAAACCACCGGCTTTCTGTCACGCCGGGCGCGGGCGGGTCTGGCCAGTGGGAATGGGCTTTGCGCTTGCCAATCCGTTCGGCGCCAGCCCTCACGGGGCGGCAAGTCCTGCCTCGCGACGCAATTCGTCGGCCCTGTCTGTCTTCTCCCAGGTGAAATCAGGCTCTTCACGGCCGAAATGGCCATAGGTCGCGGTCTTGCGGTATATAGGGCGTAAGAGATCAAGCATCTTGATAATGCCCTTCGGTCTGAGATCGAACAACTCAAGAATGAGGCGCTCGATCCTTCTTTCCTCAACCCTCGCTGTTCCGAACGTGTTGACCATGACAGAAACCGGACTGGCCACGCCGATTGCGTAAGCAAGCTGCACCTCGCAGACGTCCGCAAGTCCGCTAGCGACGATATTCTTTGCGACATACCGGGCCGCATAGGCAGCTGAGCGGTCAACCTTGGACGGGTCCTTGCCCGAAAAGGCGCCGCCGCCGTGACGACCCATCCCACCATAGGAATCGACGATGATCTTGCGTCCAGTGAGACCGCAGTCGCCGCGCGGCCCGCCGACTACGAACCTCCCCGTCGGGTTGACCAGAATTCTGATGCCTTCCGTCTCCAGGTGGGTCGGCAGGACAGGCTTTATGATTTCCTCAATGACGCCCTCGCGGACCGTCTCTTGCGAGACCTGCTCGTCATGTTGGGTCGATACGACGATGGTATCCAGGGCGACCGGGCGCAACCCCTCATAGCGCACTGAGACTTGGGATTTCATGTCAGGACGCAACCAGCCAAGCTGTCGTGCTTTCCGGACATCTGCCTGTTGTTTCGTCAAGCGATGAGCGAGCTGGATCGGCAAAGGCATCAGAGTATCGGTTTCGCGGCATGCGTAGCCGAACATGAGGCCCTGATCTCCCGCTCCCTGTTGGAGGTCCTGCCCTCGTCCCTCGTCAACGCCCTGGCTGATGTCGGGCGACTGCTCGGTGAGTGCATGAACGACGGAGCAACGCCGGCCGTCAAAGCCGACGGCCTCGTTGTCGTATCCAATATCGAGAATCGTATCGCGCGCAACTTGGCTATAATCCACCTGCGCATCGCTGGTAATCTCGCCAGCCAGAACGACCATCCCTGATTTTACCAACGCTTCACAGGCGACGCGCGCCTTGGGATCGGTGCGGAGGATGGCATCGAGGATGGCATCCGAGATGTTGTCGGCCAACTTATCCGGGTGTCCCGCGCCAACCGATTCGGAAGAGAACACGAACTGCCTAGCCATGAAATGCCTCGCTTCGGGTGTTGGAGTTGTATGGGGCATTTTGCAGCCCACCTTACCTGTCGGTGAGGCCCGGGACCTCGAACGCAGCGCACAAGTCGGCAACGTCTCTTCGCACGCAGGCATGGAGATCTTCGTCTTCTGGCTCGCCGGAGGACGGAGTCCATGAAGCCAGCAATTTGCACGGTTTCCACATCGCGCAAGCCCATTGACGTCACTGCTGGCGCCCCCAGGCGAATTCCGCTTGTGACCTCAGGATGGCGCGGGTCCCCCGGCACCATATTAAAGTTCGTAATGATGCCTGCCTTCGCTAACCGCTCGGCATAGGCATTGCCTGATAGTGGTCGATCGCGAAGATCAAGGATTAGCATGTGATTGTCAGTGCCCCCGGTGACCAGGTCATAACCTCGGTCCAGAAGCGCGTGGGCCAGAGCCTTGGCATTTTTGACAATCTGTTGGCCGTAACTGCGGAAGGACGGGTCTGCGGCTTCCCTCAAAGCGACAGCTAGCGCCGCGATAACATTCATATGGGGGCCGCCTTGCAGTTGAGGTAAGACAGCGCGATCTATTCGTCTGGCGAAATTGCATTTGCCCTTCGAATGATACTGCGCTTGATAACGATCTTCATTCCTTGACAAAATGAAGCCACCGCGGGGACCGCGGATCGACTTGTGAGACGTGCTGCTGACGACGTCGCAATGGGGTACGGGATTCGGATGCTCTCCAGCGACAATCAGGCCACTGATGTGCGCGATGTCGGCCACGAGATAGGAGTTCGCTTCCAGAGCGATTTCTGCCATTGCCGCGTAGTCAAAGACACGCGGATAAGCAGTCGCGCCGACCCAAATGAGCCGCGGCCATTCCCGCTTGGCTGTCTCGTGCAAGCGGTCATAGTCAATTTGCTGCGTCTTGTCGTGCAGCCCATAAGGGACGCGTTGATAGTCAGTCCCGGAAAAGTTGATGGCCCAACCATGAGTCAGATGGCCCACTTCCGGAAGGGGCAAGCCCATGATCTTGTCACCGGGGCTCAAAAGCGCGCGGTAGACAGCCTGATTGGCCGGCGAGCCGGAATAAGGCTGGACGTTGGCGTGTTCGCTGCCAAATAATGTTTTCAAGCGCTCAATGGCGAGGGTTTCAAGCTCATCAACGATCTCGTTTCCCGCGTAGTAGCGCGCAGCGGGGTACCCCTCGGCGTACTTGTTCGTGAAAATCGAACCGGTCGCTTCCAGCACGGCCGAGGAGGCAAAGTTCTCAGATGCGATCAGTTTGAGCGTCGTCCGCTCCTGCCGCTCCTGTCTTAGAAGCAGTTCGTGAACGCGGCAATCAACCGCCGCCAAGCGAGACCGTCCGTAAGTGTCGCGCGGCGCGATGGCGCCGTCGGCGGAGTTGTCCATGGTGGTTTCGCGCTCCAATTGGACTGATCTATTTCACGGTCAAGCATGCGATCCCCTTCAACGGCGCGTCTTGTGTCGCTTCGAGCCATTGAAGGTCTCGTTTGTGATAGCCATCGCCGTGCGGCAGGAGATCAACCAACAACTGAACCAGCCCGCCGTCCTTACCTGCTGCTTTGAGATGGTACGAGCACCACGGGCGTTGTTCGTTGCAGTAAAAAAAGTCGGCTCTGGCCAGCAGCCGGACGTGTCGTACAACGTGCTCACGACGCAGACCCAGAATCTCCGCTAGCTGGCAGACAATTAGGTCCGCGTGCGCGCAAAGGCCTAAAATTCGAAGGCGATCTAAATGCGCCGTCCGTAGGCGACTGACCAGTGTCAGCATTGGTCAGGACCAAGCCACTTGGAAAGCCTGGGCACTCGTCCTACTGAATTTGTCATTTCGCGTTCTCCACAGATGTTGCAACTTTCGAACCAAATAATATGGTTGCTTGTCCACCGACCGGACAATCTCGGTGGCCGTGAAGATACTGTTTTGAGCCGATATGGCTGTGTCGAACAAACAAGATGGACGCTCTTCTTGCCATTGCCTTTAGCCGAAATTGCACGCAGTTCGGCGGGTCGGAGAAGAAGCCACGGTTCGAACCCCACTGACTCAAACGTTGCAATAAGCCTACCATTCACAGCGAACCGGAGTTGCTAAGAGTCTATGAATTTCCTTGAAGGATCTGTTGCAACGTTTGCGCAGCCCGGTCTTGCTCCCGGCTTGCAGCGGTCAATCTCGTGCAGACTGACCGTGATGCAAAGATGACAAGGAAGGTTCGCTTTCAATCCGATCTTCTTCCCGGCCAAGTAGTTCGTAGTCTCATAACTGTGGCCTCTAGACAAAAGCTGGGCTAATCAGCGAGGTATGATGTCGTTAGCGTGGTTGGGCCACCAGCAGGTCGACGCCAAGATCGACACGCGCAATTTCCCGCGCTACGAGAATGTCAGTGCCTGCGCGCTCTTCCTCGGGCGGTCTGGCTGCGCCGTCTAGAATCTGAATGCGTATCGCGCCGACCCGTTCAGCAATGAGCTGTTCGGCTTGCCGCATTGACGGCGAAGCAAGCTCAAGTACGTTTTCGCGCATCTCACGCGCCGCCTCGCCGACTTCCGCAAAACGCTTCTCGGCGAACTGCTCCTTAAAGAGCGCAGCGAGATCATCAAATGTTCGAACTTTGGTGGCTTGGGTTCGAGCAAAAATATCCAGTTGCCAGTCCAGGTTTGCGCAAGGCTGTGCGCTTTGTCGTCTGGCAAGGGCCCAATATCCCCTGGTGAGACGAAAATGGACTGCCGTGCTACGGTTGCTCCATTATAAGAGCGGTCGAAATCGCTGATGTTTGCAATACAAGGAGCCGCATAGAAGACGTTTGACGGATAGCGCGCCTCAAGCCGAAGAAGCAGTTCATGCTGACGCGACACATCCCTGCGCATAATCGCAATCCGAAAAAATGGTATCGACAAACCGGGACAATGTCCGCTCGCAATCTCAAAGGCAGTTCCTCGCTTCATCAGCTCCGGAAGCTTGTACTGGAAAAACAGCGGAACCCCGAAATTGATGCGGATGTCAAAGCCAGAATGCCCCTCCTGTATGAGGTTTGGAAAGACCGGCGCGCCTACAGGTGCGGCTGACGATGACCGGATAAGGTTTTCCGTGAAGGCATACCCAAATGAGAACTCGGTGTAGCCCACCTTCATTCAATTCTGCTTTCGTGCTGAAGTTTATCCGGGGCTCTTTTCCTGCAGCCGAGCTAACCCTATAACAGAAAAAGCTATGTATGCTTGCGATAGTCTGAGCTTATCGATTCCTCGGATAGATATTTCAAAAGCTCACCCACTCTTCTGGCTGCTAGAATGGGAATGGGAAGCTTCTGGTTGATCTGGGTCGAGTTCCGGTTGATTTTGGTAAGCGACAAAACCTCCTGCGCTATCTCAGCGATTCCCGGCGCAGATCGCCGATAAGTTTCGGGCTTCGCGACCAGCGCCAGAGTGCGTAGCGATATCTTCAACCGGGGCGGCGGCTTCTCCCTCGCCGGTGCCGAGCGCGATCATATGCGTTGCGCATTCGGCCAGCGCGCCGTCAAGGCGCCCCGCTTCCGTCGCGCTGCCGTAAAGGTCCAGGAACCACGCCAGCGAATAAGACCAGTCGGCAGGCAAGTCCTGCCGATTGTGATCCCTTGCGACGACGGCCACGACGGCGTTGCGGCCTTCGGGCGTGCGGGGCTCTATCCCAAGGATCGGGTATAATTCGGGTGTCGGCTGCTGAAGGATACGCGCCGGCACGAGCGACAGTGCTTTCTCCAGCGAGGGAGGAAAATCCTCCAGTTCTTCGGCCAGTTCGGCAGCTTCTCTCCTTCGTCCCTCGCGGCGCGCTTCTACATATTCTGCCGCAACCACGGCAACGGTGCGCTGCGCCCGTTCAGCGGTGCCGGTGGCAATCAGCTCGGCCGGAATGTCACCATCCTTGATTGCCCAGTGCGTACGGTGCTGTTCGAACTGTTGAATGCCCAGCCGGTCCGCAGTTCTCAACACCGCTGACCGGTCGAGAAAGGCATGTTCCGGATAGGGCTCGAAGGTGAAGGCCAGTTCGTGTCCGCGCCGAACGATATTGCGTACGCGGCCGTTCCGGACACGCGCGCGCGTGCGGGCCTCCCGCCCCGACTTCGTACATCAACAGCGCCGGGATTTCCTCCAGCCGGCGCAATGTTTCAGGGCGCGCGAGGTCGATAGCCTCGGCCTCGGCGCCGCTATATTCCTTGAACCGGTCAATAGTTGACGTGAACGGCGGTGTTTCCCACCACTCGCCGTGGCCCGAGACAAGCAAGTTAAACATGGCACAGCACCGACCTCACGCCGCCTTCTCCATAGACCACTTCACCCGTTCGGCGAGAAAGGCGGCGAACGTTTTCACATTCATATTGCCGCTCGCCTCCTCCAGCCCTGCGAGGTAGGCCTTCCGGTCATCGACTCTGACGACTGTCCAGGGGTAACCGCCTGAAGCCAGCATCGCGTTCATGAGGAACCGCGCCATTCGTCCGTTGCCGTCCGGATAGGGGTGCACATAGCCCACAAGCCAATGCCCCAGCACGGCACGCACGGAGGCCTCCTTCTCCGACTCCAGCAGGTCGAACAGCTCATTCATACCATCGGCCACCGCTTCGGTACGCGGCGGCACGTGCTGCGAGCCGCGCAGGTACACAGGGTGATTGCGATATCCCGCAAGCGCGCTGGCTTTGAGGATGCCGGCGGTCACTGACGGCGCGAACAGCTCCCGGTACCACTCCCGGTGAGTGTCCCGCGTCAACGCGCCGGCTGGCTTGCCGTTGATGATCGCGGCAACAGAGTCTTTGACCTTCTGGAATGCGAGGTAGTAGCCACGCGCGGCAAGCGCATCCCGGTTCTTGCGGTCCTCTTCATCAATCTCCGGATTCCAGCTCCCCTCGCGCACCCGGTCGATGAGTTCCGGGGTGACGCTGTACCCTTCTATCGACAGCGAATGGTAGGCGTCGCTTTCGTAGATATCCTCGACGAACTTCATATAGGCGTCTTTGTCGGACGGCAGTCCGGGTGCCTTCGGGAATATCTCGATGATGGCTTCGCGCTGCGATTGCCAGATCGCGCGCAGGCGGGCGACCAACGGCGGTACGCCCGCCGCAATGGTTGTCACTCCAATTTGTCCCGCGAACGGATCGGATTCGCGCACGTCATAGCCGGCGGCTTTGAAGGCGGGCACGATTTCATCGGCAAAGGAGTCGCGTCCTACGCGACGGAAGGCCCCCGCAAGCCGTCCCGCCACGGCGGAATGGCCGCCATCAAGCAGCAGGGCCAGAACGGTTGATACGTCGCGCACCGACGCCATGGCGATCTGCATCTCGATAGGGGCGCGCTGGAAGAACGCTTCCGGCACCCGGGTAAGGGCGGCCTCGACAGTGAACACGCGCAGGCCGTTTTTCTCTGTCAGTTCGGCCGGCGTCTCCTTGACCTTGAGGTCATAGAGCGAAGTGCCGAACAGCAGGTCGATTTTGTTATTCGTGCCTTTGGGGGTGTTCACCACCACCTGAGGCGGAATAGTGGGCGCTTCCGCGTGCAGAAGCAGCGACTGCTCCGGTGACAGGAACCAGTCCTTGCCGAACCGGTCATTGCAGTAAAGGGAGCAGAACTCCCAGAAGCTCGCGTACCAGGGGGTGGTGTCTTGCTGCTGTGCCTGCGGGCCGGTCGACATGAGCCAGCCTTTGATAACATCGCGCAGGAACCCGTTCTGCAGCAGCCGCTCACGGTGGACGCGGGTCAGCTCATCTGACTTGAATATGCGCCGCCCACCCTCCTGCAGCTCTTTGAGGACGGCCAGTGATTCAGCGACTTTTTCATGGGGCTTGGCCATGGCCGTGCCTTTGCAAGTTTTTAGAGCTGTGCGATTACAAGTATATAGTGCTGATAGGCGACAAGTCAATGATGCTGTGGAGTTGCAAGTTTTTTAAGTCGTGCGATAACAAGTTTTTTATACGATAATCGGCAAATGCGATCGTTTCCATAGCCGCGCGAAGGATCGTTACCCGGATGGGCCGAGACCCAGCTCCCCCGCAGGCTACGCAGGGGCTCGGGGCGAGCCTAGAGCCTGGCCCTCCGAAGCGCTTCGAAGGAGGACGCGCCTCTTTGAAAAACTCGCCCGTTGTGCATCGTGGGTACCCGTAAACGCGAATTCTCAAAGGAAAGACGCTCCTTACCTCTCCCTCCCGCCACGATCATCACGGCCGCGCCCGCGCTCACTACGCCGCGACGCCCGCGAGATCGCTGCACGCATCTGATCGGCCACCAGACCGGGTTGCAGATGAAGGATGTCCGTGACGCTGTCGTGTGTTTGCACCGTCACCGCAGTGACGGCAAGGCAGCTGCGCACGCCCATGGAGGAGAGCGTCTCGATATCGCGCGCGATTCCGGCACCCCCACTGGAGTCCGATCCGCCGACGACAAGTACATGCGATGCCTGCCTCAGCGCCCTTTCATCCGTTAGAATGAGCGTTCGAAACGCAGCATTCCGCCGACACTGCTCTTCTTGTTGGCGTTGGTCCAATTCATGTTGGAAGCGCCGTCCACCTTGCCGACGGCGAAGTTACCGTATCGGCCATAGTCGAGTTCCGCCGTAACTGTGAAATCTGGAAGAAACGCATACGCGACGTTTGCAGCGACACCATGGTTCTTGAGCTGATTACCGGAGAGCTGAAGGTTGAACGAAGTTGTCTCGTTGAGTTTGTAAGTGGCGCCAGCCCAGAAAGCCCAGTTCCCGCCCCAACTCTTATAGAAGCCGCGACCATGAGCGTCGATGGCGTTCGTGGAGTCGTCGTTGAGCTTGCCGTTGGAACCGTAGCCGAGCATTCCGAACAGCAACAGTTCGTTGGTGACATTGATGTCGACACGGACCTTGGCGGCCACCGATTCGTAGTTGCTATCATAAGCGGCAACGCCGGTGATCGCGCCCCAGCCATGTGTGTATTTCAAGCCGCCGACTACGTGCGGTGCGTAGCTGTCGATTGTGCCGACCACGCCCGAGCCTTCTTCGAGCGAAACCACGGCCGAAAAGCCGTTCCCGGCGTCGAAGTAGTACTGAACCACATTGGTATCGAAAGAGCCGTACGGAACCGG
Organism: Mesorhizobium sp. M0500; assembly: GCF_040321165.1. Taxonomy (NCBI): domain Bacteria; kingdom Pseudomonadati; phylum Pseudomonadota; class Alphaproteobacteria; order Hyphomicrobiales; family Phyllobacteriaceae; genus Mesorhizobium; species Mesorhizobium sp. M0500. The sequence continues at coordinate 24,761 of NZ_JAMYRB010000017.1, read as the reverse complement.
CGTCTGGTTGAGTACGTCACCCGCGCCGCCAATAAACATGTCGAAGGCCGACCAGTCCTTACCAACTCGGAGGCCACCAAGCTGAATCCAGGCGAAAGTCAAGGTGCTGTCTCCGTTGAAGGCATAGGACCGAGAACTGTCCGAAACCGAAGTGTGGCGGTTGCCGAAGTTCATGCGGGTTTCGGTGTAGGTCTTCAACGTGCCGAGTTCGGTCTCCTGGCCGGTCCAAGTTTTCAATGTGAAGCGCGTGTTGTTTTGCCATGTGCCCTGATGCTCACCAGTCCTCACATCCGAGGTTCTTGCGTGATCAAACAATCCGACGTTGTAACGGACAGAGCCGCCGATTCGCAGGCAGGTCTCGGTGCCTGAAATGTAGACGTAGCCCGAGCCGTAGACGTTGCAGATCTTGACGTACTCAGTCGGGTCAGGCTCGGCGGCGGTGGTGACGGCGCGAGCGTTGGAAACGGCAATCAGTGCCGCAGTTGAGCCGAGGAGGAGGCTCCTAATGGTCATTGTCGATCTCCGCTTTAATAATAAAGTGATGGACACGAGTGATTCTGAGAACAACTTGGAAACGCGCGCAGTTGTGCTGGGCCGTCAGCTAAGCCCTGAAGGAAGGACTAGAATGTACTCTGGTCATTGTTGTAAAATATTTGGTTTTAGCTGCCGATAACGTAATTATCGCCGAAATGGAGGTGTGCAAAGTTTTGTACAATCATCACAGTCAACTCAGCTGGTAGAGGTAGGCGTCACAAACGGTCCTGCATTCGACCGCAAATGACGTGCCAGCCTGACGACCAGCTGCGGCTTGAAGCTCAATTGTGCGGGCGGACCTTGGTTCGCACTTCCTTGTTTTTGCCTTGCGGATCCACCCAAGCACGAACGGAAAACGTTTCGGCTACGGTTCGACTGTTCGCTTCGCGACAGTTTCGTTCATGGGGAGAGCATTGTTTGTGGTGAGCCCGACGTTGAGGCATCATGCGGCGGGACCGCTCGGCACGACGCCGTCATTTTGGCGAGCTGATGGTCGACAACTACGCGCTGCAGCCTTGCATCAAAGCCAGTAGGGCGCCTGCCTTGGCATTGCGGCGGACAGGACTGTCGCGCCGAGCAGGTTCTCGTCCTGAAAGCGGCGCGCCACAGCTAATGCATCTTGCCAGCAATTCAAACAACGAGCTCATCGACATGGCAGAGTTCACTAAGGGGGCCGGCACTATCTGGCGAGCAAAATCTGGTCCCAAGCCCGTATGTCTCGCCCATTGCGGCAGCTGCGCTCAGTAGAATCTCCGAGGCGCAGGTGAAGGGAAGGGATGGGATAGTCGAACAAAAGGGGCGCGTGAGGGTTCTGACGGATCACCATCATCAGTCGGTGACCAGGTGCTCAGACCATCGCTGTCCAGCCTAAGACTGAACGGCGCCCATTGCTAAAAAGATCTAGATTCGAGCCCAAACGGAACGGACTGACATAGCGCAAGGACCCAGGGGGGCGCGGTGGGTAGGGTTGGTTGTTATCAGTATGGGATTGTGCCTTTGCAGACCACGAAATTTCGAGAGGCCCGGCTGCCTTGGTACACTATCTATCCGGCTGTGTCGGAGTTCTCCGGGGCGGTCGGCGCCGAGGCTTATGAGGCATGGCTCAGGAACCTGCCGGCTGAGGATCCGGTGTCACTCTATCTGCACGTTCCGTTCTGCCGATCAGCCTGCTGGTATTGCGGCTTCCCAACCACCATCACCCGCCATGATGCGCCCATCCTCAACTATCTGGCGGCGCTGCGTGACGAGATCCGTCTGGTTTGCGAGCGAGTGCCGAAGACGCTGCCCGTGAGCGACATACATTTCGGCGGCGGAACGCCGTCTCTCATCGGACCAGCCGAGTTCCTCGCTCTGATGGAGTTCCTGCGATGCCGCTTCGCCATCTCGAAAACAGCTACGGTCGCCATCGAGATCGATCCACGCACGCTCACGCCCGAGATGGCGGAAGGCTTGGGAGCGGCCGGCGTGAACCGCGCGAGCCTGGGCGTACAGAGCTTCGATCCCATTGTTCAAAAAGCGATCAACCGAATCCAGAGCGAGGCCCAGACGTCGGCTGCCGTGGAAATGCTGCGCCGGCATGGAGTAAACCGGATCAACTTCGACCTCATCTACGGCCTGCCGCGTCAAACGGTGGAGTCGTGCGTCGAGACGGCGAGGGCAGCGGTCGCCATGCGCCCCGACCGGCTTGCCTTGTTCGGCTACTCGCATATCCCATCCCAAATAAAGAACCAGCGCCTCATCGAGGCGGAATTTCTTCCCCACAGCGCTGCCCGCGCTGAACAGCATGCGGCTGTCGCCGTGACGCTGGTTGCCGCCGGCTACCGAGAGATCGGGCTCGACCATTTCGCCTTGCCGCACGACGAGCTCGCGCTGGCACAGGAAACAGGTCGCTTGCGACGTAACTCGTTGGGCTACTCTGCCGATACCTGCAGAACCCTGATCGGTTTCGGCGCGTCGGCTATCGGCCGCATCGGCCAGGGGTACGTTCAAAACGAAGTTACACGGGATTTCTACATCCGGCACATCGCAGCTGGCCGACTGGCGACATCGAAGGGCCATCGCCTCACAGACGACGACCGCCTGCGAGCCGCAATCATCGAGCGATTAATGTGCGATTTCGAGGCTGACGTGCCGGCAATCTGTGTCGCCCACGGATCTGATCCGATCCGTCTTCGCGGTTCAGATGAGCGTTTGGCGATGCTGGCCAAGGACGGAATAGTGGACTTCGAAAACGGTTTTGTCCGCGTACGGCGGGAGCATCGCTTTGGGGTTCGCGCTGTCGCTGCCGCATTCGATGCTTTTAGGGATGGCCTTACGTATCCCGCAGGTGAGGGCAAGCACACAACACGGAAGCTAACACAGGGAGTATCTTTTGCCGGAGAGAACGAGTTGCCATCGTGCGGTGCCCGGTTAGTGAAGCGCCGTAAAATGTCGACATAGGCGAGGTGAACTGGACCGAACGACGAGAACAGCCTATCCAGTTTCTTGTCGGCAGTTAGTTCGAAAAACAAGGGCTTCTAAGCGGTAAACACATGCTAATCCATTTGATTTACGGGCCGACCTGCAGCGGCAAGACAGACGTTTCAATTTAAATTGCACGAGAGACCGGACGGCCGGTCATTGCGTTGGATCGTGTACAATGCTGTCCTCAAATCGCTACGGGCAGCGAGCGTGCCTCGGATTCCGAACTGCAATCTACCCAGCGGGTTTACTTGGATACGCCCCCTAACCGCGGGCACATCCACGCCGTGACTACCCGTCGTAAGCTGATCATGCACGTGGATGAGCTTAGATCTCAGCCTGGGCTCACTCGCAGCCGGCTCGATCTCCCTTCTCAATTCACATGGCGCGAGTCAGCATCGGGCTGGCGCTTTCAGTGGCATGTAAGGCGGTGGCGGCTCGGCAACTCCGATGCCTTTGTAGAGAGAGCAAAGCGGGTTGTGTGCGTCAAGTTCTGCAAAATGGGGCGGCCATGATGCTGGTCATGCGGCTTGGCGCAGAGCGAGCTTCTTGTGCTCGCGCAGGTCGTCCATGTTGATGTATCGGTTGGCCTCCATCCAGTTTTCATTGGTCTCGACGGCCAAGGCCCTGACCAGGCGCAGGCAGCTTTCGGTATTGGGGAAGATGCGCACGACATAGGTGCGCCGGCGGATTTCCTCGTTGAGCCGCTCCAGCGTGTTGGTGGATTTGAGATGCTTGTGGTGCTGTCTCGGCAGCCTGAAGAAGGTCAGGGTTTGTTCGATGGCATCCTCGGCCCAGCCTGTCAGACCGGATAGCGGGCCGACCATTTGGCAAGCCATGCGGCAAGATCAGCCCTGGCCTCTGCGAGATCGCGCCGGTCGTAGAGCCAGCGCAATTCCTGCAGGCAGTCGTCGCCGTGCTTCCTCGGCAGATGATCGAGCGCGTTCCTGAGGAAGTGCACGTAGCAGCGTTGCCAGGCGGCTTCGGGGATCACCTCGCCGATCGCTGCCACCAGGCCGGCATGATCGTCGGACACGTCCAACCCGATGCCCTTGCTTTGACGGCAGCGCTGGCGGTCTTAACTTCAGTCTTGGTCATGGTGGCGTTCCTTCGCGGGAATCAGGTGACGTGAACAATCACCAGCCTGCCATGACCGCCCCCTCTCAGCGAATTTGCAGAACTCTCAGCACACTACCCCGACGTACTCACCCGGATAGTCCCGGCGATCCAGACGACCTGCTGCTGCCGTGCCTGAGCGGATCAGCTCGACGAACTCGTCGCGGTAGGGGTCGACTCAAAACGAATACGACAGCGTCATCGACACTTCGCGCCCAGCGGCATGCGCCAGCCGCGCGGTCTGCCGGATCGCTTGCTTGGCGCGCGGCGGGTCCCCCAGATAGCCCTCGAAATAAGTGACCTTGGTGCCCGAAGCCTTGTCCCGTTCGACATCGTCGGGGCCGAGTTCGAAGCAGGCGCCGAGATAAGCGCTCGCCATCGGGCGTGACGAAGATCATCGAGCATGCCGTCGGTGGTTGTCCCACTAGCGGTTCGGTGTCGAAGGCGACGCCCTGGGCGTGGATGTCGTGGGCGTAGATCTCGCCGAGAGGTCGTTCCACACCTGCCGAAGAAGGCGGCGCGCCCGCCGAAGCTGCCTACGCCGGCGGCGGTGTTGCCGGCGCTGCATTGCCGATGCAAAGAACGTCATAGTCCGGCGTCAATGTCTCCGCTTGGGAATCCGCCGGCCTTCTTACCACGCCGGCCGGCGCGGGTCTGGCAAGTGGGCTTTCCTTTTGCCAATGCGTTCTCCCGGCCCTCACGGGGCGGCGAGTCCCTGCCACCTGAGGCTACATGGCAGCCGTGGAGATGACCTCAGCAGCGGCGCCCGATCGGAAACCTTAGCACCTCCGCGCTTTGGCGTGGCTGCTTGAACTCTTCGACGGCAACCGCCTCAATTAGCAGATCCAAGGCTTCGCGGCCCCTTTGACTCATCGGGTCATCCCCACAAAGGTAGTCATACGCTCGATCTAAATGCCCTCGGGCGGCGGAAAAATCGCTTGTCATATCATAGGACCCTCTCTATCCGCCCGCATTGCCGTTTACGAGGTGAAGGTAGTGCAATCGTCAATATATACAGACAAATTTGAATTAAATCGGTGATGATCATAGAGGTCGAGTCCCCGACCTGATAGCGCCATCGAGCCCGCCGACGACCACTCGCTGGCGCTCACGGGCGCGGCGCTGAGTGGCCTGCCGCACATGCACAAGTCCTTCAACCTGCCGCCGCTTCCCGTCATATTCGCGGCGCGGCCATTTCACTATCTGGATGGTCTGCCGGCCGCGCGGACAACGCGCCTGGCCCAGGAACTCGACGCCCTGATCCGCTCGCCGAGCCGATCATGGGCGCCGGCGGCATGCTGGTGCCACAGGAGGATTATTTTCCAAAGGTTCAGGCGGTGCTGCGCAAACACGACATCCTCATGCTGTCCGACGAGGTGGTCTGCGGCTTCGGGCGATCCGGCGACAATCTTTCCGGTTCCGAGGAGAAGTGGCTTAAGATCGTGAGCGCCCTATGCTTTTAGGTTTCCGGAAAAAGCTTCGGAAACAGCGCGTCCAGAGCGTCCGCCGGAAAGCGTAGGGACACTGGGCCCTTTGGCGTTTCCGACGCCAATAGTCCGAGCGCGATTACGTCATTGAACAGTCGACGCGCCGTACGTTCGGGTAGTCCGCTAATACGGGATGCCTCGCCGCGGTCAAACTCACCGCGCGTGAGCGCTTCCTCCACGAGGCGGCCGGCTTCGGGCTTCAGACCACTGCGCTCCACATGGCGATACAGCCGCTTGGCCAACGTGTCGAGATCGAACAGTCCGGTCATGAAGCTCACCTGATCGATACACGCCTGCAGGAACCATAAGGTAAAATCGCCGAGCGCGCGTTCGGAGAGGTTGCCACGTCCGTCGAGATCACCCTGGCGGGGCATATCGGCATGATCCATCATGCTCTTGTAATCCATTCGGCTTTTCACGCCACGTGCCAAGCCTCGTGAGATCGACCACAGCCCGTGCGCGGCGATCCCGGCCTGATGGGCCATGGCGTGGCTCATCAATCGGCTGACGCGTCCGTTGCCGTCCGGAAACGGGTGAATGTAGTTGAAGCGGTGATGCGCGGCAGGAATGGTCAGGATGCGTCCGGCCTTGCCCAGCTTATCGAAGCGATAACGCATGGCAAAGTATTGCATGAAATCGTTGACGCGATCGCTCGAAGGCGGTTCATGCCGGCCGATGGCGACGTCATGCTCTGGCTTCGATCGCCACTCACCTGGCGCCATGACGAACTCACGGCCGGCACCCTTGATGGTCAGCATGGGCGCTTCGGCATCGCGATAGAATTCCGCGTGCAGCCATCGAAGAAAACCTACCGATGCCGGTTCCGGCAACTGCCCATCGGCAGCCAGGCGGTCGATCTCGGCTTGCAGGCGAACGTGCGCGGCCGCCTCGAGCTGCAGATTGCGGCGGTTCTCGTCTCGATCGAAGTTTCCGACCAGCGCCCGTTCGATGTCGCGCGGGCGCGTATCGTGGCCTTCGATCAGGTTGCTGTAGTAGGTGTTCATGATGCGCACGAGATCGGCTAGGTTGGCTGCGGTACGCGAGTGCAGGCTTTTGCCCAAAACAGCCGACGTCGCCGACAGCTCTACCAGCGCATCCGAGATAGTTTCGGATACATCGGGTAGGCGTGCCGGTTCGATGCGCTGTACGCTCTCTTCCATATCGGCCGATCTTGGGTTCCGCCAAATGCGTGATTATAAACATAAATTTTCAGTTGACCAGATTGTTTGGCCGATCTTCTGGCCGATCGTCGGCATGCGGACTTGCGGGCCTCGGCACTGCCACCGCTGCCAAGCTTGGACACAAATCGATGCTGCCGATGATGATCATGGCTGATGTTCGGCAGGCCTATCGCACTGACAACTATGCACAAACCGTAATTGGGGGAGCCATCTGGCCGATGCTTTGGCCGATCTATGACGATCGGCCGGACTCAGACAGGTTCGAGGTGGAAAACAGGCAGCTTTAAACATGGTTCTGCCTCGGCCAGCGCAAGATTCGCCTGGAGCTTCGCTTATGCTGTGTGAGCTTGTTCTCTCGCGCCCGAATTCCCCATGGATGGCCCAAAAGCAGGCGATCCATTTGTCATTTTTAAGTGCGTCGGACTGCCAGTTGATCGCGTTCTGACCCGACTGGGAGTTCAAGTTTGACCTGAAACTGACCGGGTGCTGGATGGCAGGCTTCATCCCCACCGGTCTGATATGAAACAACGTCCGGCCCCGAGGCTAGGCTACAATCTCGTATGGCTTCTATGCGCCGTTCTCTTGGAGCGTGTTGCGGGCTTGGTCTGCTCAACCTCGGAGCTCAACGCTTCACGGCGTTAGGATGAGCGTTCGAGGCGCAGGATTACTGCCGACACTGCTCTTCTTGTTCGCATTGGGCAGTTCCCGTTGGAAGCTTCCATCTTGCCGACTGCTGAGTTTGGAGTCGCCGTAGCTGTGAAATCGAAAAGAAGCCCATAGGCAACGTTTGCCGCGACGCTACTGAGAGCTGGTCACCGGGAGAGCCGAAGGTAGAACGAAGTTGTCTCGTTGAGCTTGTATGTGGCGCCAGCATAGAAGGCCCAGTTCCCACCCCAAGGCTTATACAAACGCCCACCGTTAGCGCCGATCGCGTTCATGGCCTCGTCCTTTTGGCAGAGATCACCACGGTCGCTAGCTGGCGAGCAAAGTCCGTCCCAGCGCTGCATTATCTCGTCGGATCCGGCAAGCTGGCAGAATTTCCCAGGCGGAGCTGACGGGGAGGGATGGTGGGAATAAAACGGTGCGCGTGAGGTCTCGGCGGGAACAGCCAAGACATCTAAGCGGAACGGACTGGCATAACGCAAAGACACAGGCGAGCTCAGCGGCAAGGTGGTTGTTATCACCATGGGACGCCTGCCGCGTCAAACGGTGGAGTCGTGCGTCGAGACGGCGAGGGCGGCGGTCGCCATGCGCCCCGACCGGCTTGCCTTGTTCGGCTACTCGCATATCCCATCCCAAATAAAGAACCAGCGCCTCATCGAGGCGGAATTTCTTCCCCACAGCGCTGCCCGCGCTGAACAGCATGCGGCTGTCGCCGTGACGCTGGTTGCCGCCGGCTACCGAGAGATCGGGCTCGACCATTTCGCCTTGCCGCACGACGAGCTCGCGCTGGCACAGGAAACAGGTCGCTTGCGACGTAACTCGTTGGGCTACTCTGCCGATACCTGCAGAACCCTGATCGGTTTCGGCGCGTCGGCTATCGGCCGCATCGGCCAAGGGTACGTTCAAAACGAAGTTACACGGGATTCCTACATCCAGCACATCGCAGATGGCCGACTGGCGACATCGAAGGGCCATCGCCTCACCGACGACGACCGCGCGAGAGCCGCAATTATCGAGCGATTAATGTGCGATTTTGAGGCCGATTTGCCGGCAATCTGTGCCGCCTACGGATCTGATCCGATCCGTCTTCTCGATTCAGCTGAGCGCTTGGCGATCCTGGCCAAGGACGGGATAGTGGTTTTCGAAAACGGTTTTGTCCGCGTACGGCGGGAGCATCGCTTTTTGACTCGCGCTGTCGCTGCCGCCTTTGATGCTTTTAGGGATGGCCTTACGTATCCCGCAGGTGAGGGCAAGCAACACACGGAAGCTAACAAAGGGAGTATCTTTTGCCGGAGAGAACGAGCTGCCATCGTGCGGTGCCCGGTTAGTAGTGAAGCGCCGTAAAATGTCGACATAGGCGTTGGTGAACTGGACCGAACGACGAGAACAGCCTATCCAGTGTGTTGTCGGCAGTTAGTTCGAAAGTCCTGCTACACCCGATCCGATGCCTCTCAACGCCGAGGCCGCACCTCCGTGCCGAAGCCGGCCTTCCCAATGGTGGGTCGAGCCGTCGCTTACCCCGTGCTTGCCTCACAGATCCGCGACCGAGAACCCAGCCTCATGCTCCCGCCCTGCCGGGGCCTAGGTCCATCAAGCATGAAAGGAACACGTCGGAACCTGGGATATCGCTTGCCCGGCCGGGCGGCGATAGCCTTGTCGGGGCAGCGAGGAGCCGTAGCCGATGATGAACGCACAGGAGAAGTCTGGCGTGAATGGGGCGATGATTGTCAAGCTTTGCTCTCGAGTCATTTCGTCAACCATCTTGCGTGACCGATTGGCGACCATCTCCTCGTCCCGACCTTATATTACCCGTCGCCTGTCGCCGCCAGCGCGCAGTGACTTGTCAAGGATGGAGGCCCGCAGACCCCATCGCGCGGCGACTTGTCCTTGACGGTCACGAGCACGGCGGCAGGTTTGCCGTGGTCGGGGAGCCCTTCCTTGGGCGGAAGCCGACGACAGTTTTCGAGGGGAACTCGCCATGAGCCGGGTGCGCAGAGATCGTCCGACGCTCTTGTATTTGCTGGATCCCAGCCGGCTCCGCCTCCGACTGCCTCGGTAGCTCGGTATCCTGAGCGCGTCGGCGGCATCATGCCATTATCATCCTACGAATTGCATGCTCCATCGTCCTGGACGAGACCGGTTTGGCTAGCCAAAGGACGAAGGTCTGATTACCAGATGTGATCGGCATGGGGTCGCTTCCACCAACGACGATGATGGGCACCGTCATCAGGGTGGTACGTACGGCTTCGGGCTGTCCTGGCCCGAGGAAAGTCGCTTTATCGAAAATTAGGAGGTCGGCTGCCTTCCCGCTCTCGATCCAGTCGCAAAGACTCTCGAAGGTCGCGAAGCCGACCGGCTTATAACCCAGCGCGGCGATCTTATCCTTGTAGATCTCCAACGCTGCTGGATCGGGGTCAACGACTGCAATGATTTCTCCGTTGCCAAGTGATCCATCGCATGGGCCGAAAGCGCTATCAGCTCTGACCTGCTCCTCAGCGCAGGCCGGTAAGTAGAGATCGAAGCGTGTACCTCGGCCAACAGCCGAGGTGACGTCAAGGCATCCTGCGAGCGCGCTCACATGGCGGTCCACTGCAGCAAGACCCAGTCCGGTCCCGCCGACGCGAGAGCGCGTGGTAAAAAAGGGCTCAAAGATATGCGGAAGCACCGAACTTGCGATTCCTTGGCCATCGTCGCTGATGGAGAGGAGAACGTAATCTCCCGGTTTCAAGTTGCCCTTAGCCACGGGCTTCGTTTGACAGACGTGAGCGCGAGAAACGCTAATCTCGACACGGCCCTCATTCAAGAGAGCCTCCGACGCGTTCTTGCATAGATTCATAAGGATCTGCTGTATCTCGGTCGGGCTGCCCTCGATCACCGTTTGCCACTCGTTGATCTTGAGGTTCAACTGAACATCCGCACGAAGTGTAACCCGCAGCAATGGCGCGAGATCCATTACACTCTCCGAGACGTCGAAAGGCATCGTCACGCGCTTCCGATTTCGGCTTAGTGACAAAATTTGATCAATAATCAGTTTGGCTCGGTTGCTGGCCAAGATAATTTGGCCGATGTGGCCCCGAATTCTCGAGGGGCGACGCACAAGACCTTTAGCCATCTCTGCGTAGCCGACTATTGCTCCTAGAACATTATTGAATTCATGTGTAACGCCGCTTGCGATTGTGCCGACAGCCGTCAGCCTTTCCGCATGCTCCCATCGACTCTCAAAAAGGTTACGTTCCGTGTGTACACGTTGCATTTCAAGATGGTTGCCTAAACGCACAGTAGCGCTCGCCAGAACCAGGAGGTCGTCTGTGGAGGGTGGTGAGCGATCTCCTTCAAAAACAAGGATACAAACCGCAGCCTGCTGATCGGAGGCCCGGCAACCAACAATTTGACAAACACCGGTAGTGCCTACGGCAGTCCGAACCACTTCCGACGCCGGAACGACGCGAAACACTGGCTGTTCCGGGTGTACAAGTGAGACGACTTCATGGATTAGCGTGGCGTTCCAGACGCGCATGCGCTTGTTCGCGACAAAGTACTCGGTATTCCTGCTGATACTCGGATCCACCAGAGCAAGCGCGCATTGATCCGCATCGAAAACGCATTGAATGAGTCTAAGCGCTGCTTCGGTGGAGAAGCGCCGCGAAGCCTTCGTTGCTTGACTGTCAATGAAACAAGCTTCGATCTCACTCATCGCCGCTTCAAGCTCTAACCGCCTTTCCAACCGGTTCGTCCGCACATGCAGCGTGGAGGCTCGAATGGTCGCAAACAAGCAGAGGCATATGGACACCAAGCCAAAGAAAAGTCGTGTACGCTGCGCTTGCGCGCTGGCGAAGCTGTAGGCGTTCAGATGTTCTCGCTCCAATTCGGCAGCCTTGGCGAACGTGTCGAAGGATGGGATCCGATTGACAGCGCGGTCCAACCTCAACATTGAGGACAGGATAGCGCGGCCCTCGCGGGCAACATCCTCCGTGACTTGGTCCTGGCTAGGAGGAAGTCGGCGGAGAGACTGATCGATTTGTAATGCGAGGCTGAATCCCGGTCTGGCCGAAAATTGAAGGATCAGATTGGAAAATTCAGGCCTGTTCGACACTCCCCCCCGAAGGCGATTAGCCGAGCGAGCAAAGCGTACGAGAGAGCTTTGCAGAAGCTCATTTTGCGCGGCCGAGGCCGAGATGGCAGCTTCTGTGTTTTCGAGGGAATTTTTGAGCTGTGCAACCAACCTGGAGTGCACCCCGGAGCTCTCATTGCGCGAAATCTCAACAAGGCGTTGGTAGTTTTGAAGGTTCCTTTTTAATGCTTGCCCGGTAGAAGCAACGGAACGGAAGTCCAATACCATGTCGGCGCGGGCGACGTCTCGCTGGAGCAATGCGTAGTTGATCTGAATCGTCCGCAGTTCGCTTAGGACCGCCTCGTTGATCTGGGGGTCTTGCCACTGTATCGCGACCAAGAGCGCAACCGAGGCCACTAGGGCCATTACAGAAGCTTTGTCGGTACTGAGCCATTTTTCCCAAACGAACGACGTTTGATCCGCGGTGCGTGCCTTGCGAAGGTCCGATTTGAATTCTAGCTCCCCATCGCGTCGGTGTGCGGCCGGATGCTGCTGGAACAGGAAAGCCAAGTGTACCTCTCCCCTCAAATAGGCGGTGTAGACGCCGTTGCACTCTGCCCCCATGGCCCGCTGACCTTCCATTGATTCGCGGGCGTTTCGACCTCGACGGCGAGGCGGCAGCACAAGGCGGGCAACTGATCGCAGTTTTCGGAACTGGTCTTCCGAGAGATCATCGAAGGGGCATACAAGCGCACGCCTGCAGCAGCCGAGGATGATACCGGTCGGTCAAACGCAACTGGCGAGGGCCGGATCTGCTGTTGGCTGGCAGCTAACACTGGCGGGGCGGCGGCCTCAACTCCGGCGTGCCTAGAGCCGGCTGCTGCGAAAGCGTCCGACACGCTTCCCTTGGGGTCATCCCGTCCAGCGGGCATCCTTGGATCGCTGAAAAAAGACGAGGCGGCTTGATGATCCTGCCCTCGCTGAAGCACCTCGCGAAACCCCCTGTTCCAGTCGCAGAAGCTCCTCTGGACCGGTAGGCGGCTCGTCAGCTCGACCATCGAACAGCGGCCGGAGCGCCTCGGACACGTGCTACTCAAAGCCCACTCGCCGGGCCTGGACCGCTTGCCCGTCTTCCAAGCCGGCGTCCTGCACCTGCGACAAAGCTGTTACACGGGATGGATTACTATTTCGCGGGTCCACACTAGCCTCACATCAACTGTATCGTCAAAGTCCTGCGCCAATTCACACAGCGGGTCATCGAGTTGAGATTCTGCGGAGAGCGCCTCCTCTGCTCCCGTCAAGGGCGCCGGCTCCGGGAGGGCGCCTGTCTGGCTTTCAAAGATGCGTTTCAGAATGCGATCCGAAAAATATCGCACCTTCCTCAATTTTAATGGTGGCAGACCTTGATGAGAACGATTTCGTACTCGTCATTGAGCAGCCGCACCTGTTCGGGACGCAACAGCGGTGCACCTTGATGTGATTCTGAACGTTCCAATCGAACGTTCGCGCCTGGCTGTAGGAAATCGATTGGGCTTGAAATGTGAATCCACCGATAGCTTTGGAAATGTAGTTCGGAGTCTCGTCATCTACCTCGATGTTCCTAGAAGCGCGCCGGCAGCCCGGGCGGGGGGCTTGGGGTTAGACTGCCAGCGCACGCCACTCATAAAGAGCGGCCTCTTTTCGCGGTTCGGACACCCATAGTCAACCCGGCAACGTCTGGATGCCCGCTGTGCTTTTTGCAGAGCGGCGATGCCGGGCAATCGGCCGATCCTGTCTAGGATGGTGTGGCCACTCTCGTCGGCCGAGTTGATGCTCCAGCCAGTATCGCCTTGCCGACCAGCATGAGTTCGCCGTTAGCAATCCATCGTTGCGAGCCGAGACCGAGGTAAAAAGCGCGTGTTATCGACTATGTAGCTGACGCTCCCGCTGACGCCTTCGAGTGAGCACGCTATGCCCCGTTCGCACCCTCTTGTGAATAGTACTGCCCCATGCACCTGAAACCGCCTCCTGGGACCAGGCTTGCTCAAGCCCTTGATTCAACACGATTGATCCGACGCCAAGGGAAGCGGTTTCGAGGTGCCGCAGCGCGTACATGATGATGACCGCCGCGGGGGCCTCGCGGACTTCGAGAACCTTTTCACCGGTTGAGATGTGTTCGAGCCCGGTTGCTGACATACTGGCTCTTGCGGATGCTGATCGACTTCAGTGCTCGTCGCGATGCCGCAAGCGATTTTTTGCGGCAAATGACCTTTCCGAAAAGTTTGCGACAGAACCCGCCGACGCCGCTCTCATCGAAGCGGATGAGGCTCAGCGGCCTCCCCTGTCCGACAATTTGCGTCGGTTTGGCGATTTGACGACACAGGCTTGTTGGTCGGGCTTGTCACGTTGTCTGAAATTGGCCGGCCGAGGGCTGCTGCTGCTGAATCATGCGGGCGTTCGAGTCACGGCCTTCCATTCGGCGATGGCTTGCAAGCGATGAACATGTATGGCGAGAGCAGAACGTTTGGGGCGGGGGACGAAGAGGTTGCGGAGGGCAGACAAGGTCGAGACGAAGCGTTGCAGGCCTCCCGGCGATCGGACCCCTGCATCATCCGCTCCCGTTTTCGCGGCGGCACATGGGAATTCTCCGCTCTGTTGTTCAACCCCTTGTGCGACCGGTGCTCGACGTCCGGCATCATCTGTCGCTTTGCCGCTCCATACGAGCGAAGCTAGTCGGTGATCATGCGCTTCGGCGCGAGCCCCTGCTTCTTCCACAGCCGCGTCAGCAAGCGCAACCTCTCGCAGGGTGCGCTCTCATAGTTCGTTCCTGCGCAGCGGCCTTGTTATCTCGATACTGGATAAGCGTCTACGAACCTACGCGCCGCATAACGAGCTTTGTTGCGCTGGTCGGTTCCGAAGGGTGGCTCTATGCATCGCAGTGGCGGACGCGAAATCCTCACCATCCTTCTGCATCGCGCTATTTGGCTTGCCGAAAACCCAATTTCGCCGGCACGCTGCCGCTGAATACCATGATCATCTCGCATTCTTGCTATGGAGGCTGTCGTCCTTGCTGGGCACGCGGCTGACGGCGACGAAAGCGGGTTTATTCATGCAACACCCCTTTTTGGCAGGCAAGCTGGTGGACCTCGGGATGTCGGGGGCGAATATAGCGAAGACTCCCGCCGCTCGCTGATGCATTCTGGACGCAACCGCATCGAGCCGATGTGTTCGAGACGCTTCGCGGCTGCAGTCGCCGAACGATGGCGTGGTTATGCGACCTGTTCGGCATGGCTACCCCCGTCCAGTCAGGCGTTCACGAAGGTGTTTGTCGAGAATTCGTGGAGAAAGTCCGCCACTTATCGTTGGCGAGGGCTTTGCTCCGGAGTGGCGATCGGTGCGCTGATCGACAGGCAGGCTCTGGCCAAAATCGAAACCCATATCGCCGATGCCGTCGCGAAAGGCCGCAGAATTCGATGCGGGGGCAAACGCATCGCGCGAATGGCACGTCGAACTATCGGTCCTGTCTCCAGCGAGATGACCATCGCGCAAGAAAGAGACATTCGGGCGGCTGGCGCCTGTGATTGCTTCGACGATGCGGATAGGTCGTGCATGAGGCCAACGACACGATCTACGGCCTTCCCCCACATTTGTGCCTCAAACGGAAGCGTGTTTTGCGTGTGGCCGAGGCCTTGGAATATGGCATAGTGGTATGAACACGGGACGCATGTCGTCGGAAGCCGCGCCTTTCGGCCGAGTGAAGCAGTCCGGCATCGGGCGGGAGGGTTCCCGCCATTGCCTCGAGGACTACCTCGAAATGAAATACCTCTGCACGGGCGGCATCTGAAGCATGGGCTTGCAGGGCTCGCAGACCGGTAAACCAGCGAGCCATCTCCAAATATGTGAATTGTGGATTGCTCCTCGACGGGAGCTGAGGGGCGGCTCCGCAAGCCTTACGACGCTCTTTGCGAGCCGTAGCTGCCGAGCTGGCAAAAGGCCGGGCTACGTCGCGCCAGCGCAATCGGCACGCAGAAAATTAGGCCTACCCGCTCCGGGACCGCGGACCTCGTCAGCTTCTCGTAAGTATGCCCGAGTAGGTTGCTCAGCTGATCTGTGGACGTGAGGCTAGCGTGAACCGGCACAAATTTGACCTATCCAATGTAACAGGTTGGCGGCAGGTGCAGCCCCCGGCATCTCAAGAGCAAGCGGCACAGGCCGGGCAAGAGGGCTTTGAGCAGCGCTCGGGCGAGGCGCGCCAAGCCGCTGCCCAAATTCCCGCCCCCGGCGTTCCGGCTCTGCCAGACCCGTTCCATCCTCATCCGTCTCAGGGAGACCTGAGCCTCATCGAAGGCGCGGCCCCATGGGAAGCGCAGCCCATGATGCAAGGGAGCGGACAAGAACACGCCGCGGCGCCGTACGCCGGAGGCAGTGGGTCGATGCTAGGTGCCTCGGTGCTGCAGCCGGGTCACTCAACGGCGCGCCATCATCATGCGCCGGATTCGTCAGTGGTTGATCTGAATCCTTCCGCACCGTTCGAGTTGCGTGACCATGCTCGTTCCGCCGTGCCGGCGGCGGTGCAGCCAGATCCTCCAATAGTGGTCTCCGACGGTCGCGGCTGCAAGCGTCCTCTTTATTCCAACGATGCGACCGTTGTCGAAGGGCTGAGGTCACTCTACGCGGGTAAGGCCAAGGAGGACACGGTCAAGCGCCATGTAAATTCTCTTTACGGCTTTGGTCGTTGGCTCTTTAAAAATAACAAGCCGGGATTTGCTGCTCGGCTTCACGAGGAGTCGCTGGATGAAGATCTCAAGGAGTACGAGAGCAGTGGTGGCTCCTCGACTGTGGCTGTGGCACTGCGTCGTCTCAGAGAGTCGGCGGGCGGAGTGCCAATGGTGGGCCGCGCTGTCCTGAATCCCGACCCTGCCGACGCCGTGCTCATCAAAGAGTACAAAGCGGCTCTCATCAAAGAGTACAAGGGAGCGCCTGCGACCGGGCCGAATCGCCAAACCATTCACGACTATGGAGCTACTCTTAGACGTTTCAGTGAATACCTGGTTGAAAACAACAAGCCGGGGATTGCGGCTCGGCTTCACGAGGAGTCGCTGGATGAAGATGCCAAGCGCTATAAGGACTCCAGTGGTGACCGGAGGATCATTGCACTAGCTCATCTCCGGAAGTTCCTGCCGTCCGCCGCACTCGGGCGCGAAATTGCCCTTGCTGCTCGTCCGGAAGACGCAGTCGGCATGGAGGCTCGTGCCATTGGGGACGCCGCTGCGCAGCACAGCGGGCCGCAGAAGGCATTGGGTCGGCCAGAGAAGCTCCCTGGGGAAGCTAATGAAGACGCCGCTGTTCTGCCATCGTCTTTCGTACCAACTGGGCACCATCACCAAGCCTCGGATCCCGCAGAGTCCTTTCGTCCCCTGATCTGGCGCGACGGCGACCAGCGCGCGCCGGACGAGCGGATCGCTGCACAGGACAGGAGCAACCTGCTACCAAGCGAGGAGGTGCCACTGAGGCCACCGGAATTCGCTCCGCCCAGCTTGCGGGCGGGGAATTCCGCCTTGCCAGAGCTCTTTCCTGAGGGGATGTCCCCCGCGGTCGAAGGGTTTTTTGGTGTTTTCGGCGACCCCAGCGGGCGGGTGCTCGGCGCATTGCAATTGCTAGGCGACGAACATATCCAGAGGGATTACCAGCTCCTGGAGCAGGAGTTGCAGGGGAACAATCCAGAACTCGCCGCCCGGACGCGGTTCGTGGATCCCCTCGTAGCCAATTATCATCTGCGCTTGGGCTCCGAGAGCGACAAGCTAAGCGCATTCCAGCGCATCGTCCATAATCAGAACGGTAACGACACAGCCGACTTCCTGTTCGTGCCAGTGAGCGATGGCGGTAAGACTCTTGCGGAGCGCGGCAAACATTGGTCGCTGCTGTTCGTTGATCGCAGCGACCGGGAACGGCCGGTTGCCTATCATTATGACTCCGTCAGCGGATGGCATGACAAGCTTGCAAAACACCTCGCAGAAAGGCTGGGCGCCAGCCTGGAGACCCGCGTGGACTTACCCCGCATCGCCCAGCAGAGCAACGAGTGGGATTGCGGAGTCTACGTGGTGGACGGCACGCGGGCGCTGGTTGGGCGATTGCAAAGATGGCAGCCAGACCTGCCAGACCTGAACCTCAACAACCTCGTCGTCAATCGGCAGGCACTACAAACCCGACTCATGGGTGACGATACATCTGGAACGGCAAATTATCTCACGAACTTTGAACTCATGGACCGACAGGCGCGAGACGCGGTTAAGGAAAGCCCCGTTGGGACGTTTCACCAGCGGATCAAGCGGCTCGGCCAGTCAGCGCGAGCGTTGCACGACAGAGCCCTGGCTCCAGTCGCGCCGGACCAAGGCAACCCAGACTCGGTGTTCGTACGGGACGTTGTTCCCGGGGAAACACGCCATCATCATGCGCCGGATTCGTCAGTGGTTGATCTGAATCCCCCCGCACCGTTCGAGTTGCGTGACCATGCTCGTTCTATGCCGGCGGCGGTGCAGCCAGATCCTCCAGTAGTGGTCTCCGGTCGCGACAAGCGTCCTCTTTATTCCAACGATGCGACCGTTGTCGAAGGGCTGCGGTCAGCACTCTATGCCGGTAAGGTCGGGGAGCGCACGGTCACGGACCATGTAAATTCTCTTCTCGGCTTTGGTCGTTGGCTCTTTGATAATAACAAGCCGGGATTTGCTGCTCGGCTTGACGATCCGTTGCTGGATCAGGATCTCAAGGAGTACCAGCGCGAGAGTGGCTCCTCGAACGTGGCTAGAGCACTGGGTCGTCTCAAAGAGTCGGCGGGCGGAGCGCCAATGGTGGGCCGCGCTGCCCTGAATCCCGACCCTGTCGACGCCGAGCTCATCAGAGATTACAAAGCGGCTCTCATCAAAAAGTACGAGGCAGAGCCTGCGACCGGGCCGAATCCCAAAACCACTCAGGACTATGCGGCTACTCTTAGACGTTTCAGTCAATACCTGCATGAAAACAACAGGCCGGGGATTGCGGCTCGGCTTTACGAGGGGTCGCTGGATGAAGATGCCAGGCGTTATTTGGACTCCAGTGGTAACCGGTGGATCAGTGCACTAGCTCATCTCCGGAAGTTCCCGCCGTACGCCGCACTCGGGCGCGAAATTGCCCTTGCTGCTCGTCCGGAAGACGCAGTCGGCATGGAGGCTCGTGCCATTGGGGACGCCGCTGCGCAGCACAGCGGGCCGCAGAAGGCATTGGGTCGGCCAGAGAAGCTCCCTGGGAAAGCTAAGCAGCTGAGCGAGATCGGCAATTCAGGCGCTCGCGTGCTGATGCAGGCCCCCACCCATCAAGTGGGTGCATTGCCATGGGAGGCGCAGCCCATGATGCTGGGGGACGAGCACCTGGCACCGCATACCGGAGGCAGTGGGTCGATGCTGGGTGCCTCGGTGCTGCAGCCGGGTCACTCAAGGGCGCGCCATCATGATGCGCCGGATTCGTCAGTGGTTGATCTGAATCCCCTCGCACCGTCCGATTTGCGTGACCATGCTCGTTCTGTGCCGGCGGCGCCTGCCGGGCCAGCGTTCGCCAGGGCTGAGGAGACGCCCTCCGCGGTTGGCGAGGCCGCGGTGGCCGAAAGGTGGGCTCGGTTGCAAAAGCAAATGGACGAACCAGTGCATGATCCCGGCCCTCAAGTGGATACATCGCCATGGGAGGCGCAACTCATGGTGCAAGGGAGCGGACAAGAACACGCCGCGGCGCCCTACGCCGGAGGCAGTGGGTCGATGCTGGGTGCCTCGGTGCTGCAGCCGAGTCACTCAAGGGCGCGCCATCATGATGCGCCGGATTCGTCAGTGGTTGATCTGAATCCCCTCGCACCGTTCGAGTTGCGTGACCATGCTCGTTCTGTGCCGGCGGCGCCTGCCGGGCCAGCGTTCGCCAGGGCTGGGGAGACGCCCTCCGCGGTTGGCGAGGCCGCGGTGGCCGAAAGGTGGGCTCGGTTGCAAAAGCAGAAGGTCGACGCTGATTTGTCGGGATATTTCGACTCGATTCCGCACGCGGACCTTCTACGATCGCCATGGGAGGCGCAACTCATGACGCAAGGGAGCGGACAAGAACACGCCGCGGCGCCCTACGCCGGAGGCAGTGGGTCGATGCTGGGTGCCTCGGTGCTGCAGCCGGGTCACTCAACGGCGCGCGATTCGTCAGTGGTTGATCTGAATCCCCCCGCACCGTTCGAGTTGCGTGACCATGCTCGTTCTGTGCCGGCGGCGCCTGCCGGGCCAGCGTTCGCCAGGGCTGAGGAGACGCCCTCCGCGGTTGGCGAGGCCGCGGTGGCCGAAACGCTGGCTCGGTCGCAAAAGCAGATGGTCGACGCTGATTTGTCGGGATATTTCGACTCGATTCCGCACGCGGACCTTCTACGATCGCCATGGGAGGCGCAACTCATGCAAGGGAGCGGACAAGAACACGCCGCGGCGCCCTACGCCCGAGGCAGTGGGTCGATGCTGGGTGCCTCGGTGCTGCAGCCGGGTCACTCAACGGCGCGCCATCATGATGCGCCGGATTCGTCAGTGGTTGATCTGAATCCCCCCGCACCGTCCGAGTTGCGTGACCATGCTCGTTCTGTGCCGCCGGCGGTGCAGCCAGATCCTCCAATAGGGGTATCCGGTCGCGACAAGGGTCCTCTCTATTCCAACGATGCGACCATTGTCGAAGGGCTGAGGTCAGCATTGGAGAGCACGGTCAAGCGCCATGTAAATTCTCTTCTCGGCTTTGGTCGTTGGCTCTTTGATAATAACAGGCCGGGATTTGCTGCTCGGCTTCACGAGGAGTCGCTGGATCCGGATCTCAAGGAGTACGAGAGCAAGAGTGGCTCCTCGGACGTGGCTAGAGCAGTGGGTCATCTCAAGACGTGGGCGGGCGGAGCGCCAGTGCTGGACCGCGCCGCTGTCCTGAATAATCCCGACCCTGCCGACGCCGCGCTCATCAGAGATTACACAGCGGCTCCCATCAAAGAGTACAAGGCAGCGCCGACCGGGCCGAATCCCGCTACCATTCAGACCTATGGATCTGCTCCTAGACGTTTCAGTGAATACCTGGTTGAAAACAAAAAGCCGGGGATTGCGGCTCGGCTTCACGAGGGGTCGCTGGATGAAGATGCCAAGCGCTATAACAACTCCGGTGGGATCAGTGCACTAGCTCATCTCCGGAAGTCCGAACTCGGGCGCGAGCTCCCTGGGAAAGCTAATGAAGACGACGCTGTCCTGCCATTGTCTTTCGTGCCAACTGGGCCCCATCACCAAGCCTCGGATCCCGCAGGGTCCTTTCGTCCCCTGATCTGGCGCGACGGCGACCAGCGCGCGCCGGACGAGCGGATCGCTGCACAGGACAGGAGCAACCAGCTATCAAGCGAGGAGGTCCTCATCAACCGTGAGCATGATACAGCGGAGTTGAGACCAGCGAAGAGGCAAAGGCCCCCGAACAGTCGTCTGCAGGACGTTGCCACTGAGCCGCAGCTGAGCGAGATCGGCAATTCAGGCGCTCGCGTGCTGATGCAGGCCCCCACCCATCAAGTGGGTGCATTGCCATGGGAAGCGCAGCCCATGATGCAAGGGAGCGGACAAGAACACGCCGCGGCGCCGTACGCCGGAGGCAGTGGGTCGATGCTGGGTGCCTCGGTACTGCAGCCGGGTCACTCAACGGCGCGCCATCATCATGCGCCGGATTCGTCAGTGGTTGATCTGAATCCCCCCGCACCGTCCGAGTTGCGTGACCATGCTCGTTCTGTGCCGGCGGCGGTGCAGCCAGATCCTCCAATAGGGGTCTCCGGTCGCGACAAGGGTCCCCTCTATTCCAACGATGCGACCGTTGTCGAAGGGCTGAGGTCAGCTTACGCGGGTAAGGTCAAGGAGAGCACGGTCAAGCGCCATGTAAATTCTCTTCTCGGCTTTGGTCGTTGGCTCTTTGACAATAACAGGCCGGGATTTGCTGCTCGGCTTGACGAATCGTCGCTGGATCAGGATCGCAAGGAGTACGAGAGCAGGGGTGGCCCCTCGGAGTACGAGAGCAGGGGTGGCCCCTCGATCGTGGCTAGAGCACTGGGTCGTCTCAAGACGTTGGCGGGCGGAGCGCCAGTGGTCGACCGCCCTGTCCGGAATCCCTACCCTGCCGACGCCGCGCTCATCAGAGATTACACAGCGGCTCTCATCAAAGAGTACAAAGAAGCGCCTGCGACCGGGCCGAATCGCGGTACCATTCAGGTCTATGGATCTACTCTTATACGTTTCAGTGAATACCTGCATGAAAACAAAAAGCCGGGGATTGCGGATCGGCTTCACGAGGGGTCGCTAGATGAAGATGCCAAGCGCTATGTGAACTCCGGTGGTAACCGGAGGATCAGTGCACTAGCTCATCTCCGGAAGTTCGCACCCGGGCGCGAAATTGCCCTTGCTGCTCGTCCGGAAGACGCAGTCGGCATGGAGGCTCGTGCCATTGGGGACGCCGCTGCGCAGCGCAGCGGGCCGCAGGAGGCATTGGGTCGGCCAGAGAAGCCCCCTGGGAAAGCTAAAGACGGGCGGGTGCTCGGCGCATTGGAATTGCTAGGCGACGAACATATCCAGAGGGATTACCAACTCCTGGAGCAGGAGTTGCAGGGGAACAATCCAGATCTCGCCGCCCGGACGCGGTTCGTGGATCCCCTCGTAGCCAATTATCATCTGCGCTTGGGCTCCAAGAGCGTCATGCTAAGCGCATTCCAGCGCATCGTCCATAATCAGAACGGTAACGACACAGCCGACTTCCTGTTCGTGCCAGTGAGCGATGGCGGTAAGACTCTTGCGGAGCGCGGCACCCATTGGTCGCTGCTGTTCGTTGATCGCAGCGACCGGGAGCGGCCGGTTGCCTATCATTATGACTCCTACAACGGATGCAATGACACGCTTGCAAAAGAGCTCGCAGAAAATCTGGGCGCCAGCCTGGAGACCCGCGTGGGCGTATCCCGCATCGCCCAGCAGAGCAACGTGGTGGATTGCGGAGTCTACGTGGTGGACGGCACGCGGGCGCTGGTTGGGCGATTGCAATCGCAGCCAGATAACCTGAACCTCAACAACCTCGTCGTCAATCGGCAGGCACTACAAACCCGCCTCAGGGGTGACAATACATCTGGAACGGCAAATAATCTTACGAACTTTGAACTCATGGACCGACAGGCCCGAGACGCGGTTAAGGAAAGCCCCGTTGGGACGTTTCACCAGCAGATCAAGCGGCTCGGCCAGTCAGCGCCAGACGTTGCTCCCGGGGACCCATTGAAATTTCAGAGTCTTGAGAGCAAGGGGGACGCCGCTGCGCAGCACAGCGGGCCGCAGGAGGAATACAGTTGGCCAGAGTATCTCCCCCCTGGGAAAGCTAATGAAGACGACGCTGTTCTGGCATCGTCTTTCGTGCCAACTGGGCCCCATCACCAAGCCTCGGATCCCGCAGAGTCCTTTCGTCCCCTGATCTACGGCGACCAGGGCGCGCCGGACGAGCGGATCGCTGCACAGGACAGGAGCAACCAGCTACCAAGCGAGGAGGTCCTCATCAACCGTGAGCATGATACAGCGGAGTTGAGACCAGCGAAGAGGCAAAGGACCCCGAACAGTCGTCTGCAGGACGTTGCCACTGAGCCGCAGCTGAGCGAGATCGGCAATTCAGGCGCTCGCGTGCTGATGCAGGCCCCCACCCATCAAGTGGGTGCATTGCCATGGGAGGCGCAGCCCATGATGCAAGGGAGCGGACAAGAACACGCCGCGGCGCCGTACGCCGGAGGCAGTGGGTCGATGCTGGGTGCCTCGGTGCTGCAGCCGGGTCACTCAACGGCGCGCCATCATCATGCGCCGGATTCGTCAGTGGTTGATCTGAATCCCCCCGCACCGTCCGAGTTGCGTGACCATGCTCGTTCTGTGCCGGCGGCGGTGCAGCCAGATCGCCCAAAAGTGGTCTCCGGTCCCGACAAGGGTCCTCTTTATTCCAACGATGCGACCCTTGTCGAAGGGCTGAGGTCAGCACTCTATGCCGGTAAGGTCGGGGAGATCACGGTCAAGCGCCATGTAGATATTCTTTTCGGCTTTGGTCATTGGCTCGTTGAAAATAACAAGCCGGGGATTGCGGATCGGCTTCACGATTCGTCGCTGGATCGGGATCGCAAGGAGTACGAGATCTGGGGTGGCGGCCCCTCGGCCGTGGCTGGGTCACTGGGTCGTCTCAAGACGTGGGCGGGCGGAGCGCCAGTGGTGGGCCGCCCTGCCCTGAATCCCCACCCTGCCGACGCCGTGCTCATCAGAGAGTACACAGCGGCTCTCATCAAAGCGTACGAGGCAGCGCCGACCGGGCCGAAACCCCGTACCGTTGAGGTCTATGGGTCTGCTCTTAGACGTTTCAGTCAATGCCTGGTTGAAAACAAAAAGCCGGGGATTGCGGATCGGCTTCACGAGCGGTCGCTGGATGAAGATGCCAAGCGCTATATGAAAACCGCTGACATCAGTGCACTAACTCATGTCCGGAAGTTCGCACTCGGGCGCGAAATTGCCCTTGCTGCTCGTCCGGAAGACGCAGTCGGCATGGAGGCTCGTGCCATTGGGGACGCCGCTGCGCAGACCGCGGCACAAGCTCATGGCCACGCAGGAGAGCAGGGACCCATCTCTCGAGCTCAACAAGTCGCGCCAGCGCCGTTTGAACGGCACTTGGGCAAGAAGCGTGAGGCCCAGGACGGACTGACGAGTACACTTGACAGGAGCAACCTCGTGAACAGCGGGGGCGTCATCATAAACAATGAACATTACACAGCGCTGTTGAGACCGGCGAAGAGGCAGAGGACTGATAATCCGCAAAGCCGCGCCATGGGGCGGCAACTGAGCGAAGCAACCACGACGTCCATCAGCCAAGCCTCCGATCAAGCCCGAGCGGACCTAATGGCTTCCTTCAGAAGCAGGGAGCGCTCCGACGCGGGGCGTTGAGCTCCATGGCTGGGGTCAAGCAGAACAGCTCTCTTGACGACAGAGGCGCTGATGCGATCTCCGGACCGGTAGCTCTCGCCGTAATTGATCAGGCTGGTACTGTTGGAAGGCTTGATCAGCCTCGTCACCCCAATCTCCAGCATAGCTCACTGTCACGCGGCCAACGTGCCTCCGTAGCTAACATCTACGTCAGCGTTGAAGAAGTACCCCGCGCCACGGGATGTTTTGACCAGGCGAGGGTTGGCCGCATCAGCCTCCAGCTTTCGGCGCAAGCGCATGATTAGGACATCGATAC
>NZ_JAMYRB010000016.1:0-134059 GCF_040321165.1 Mesorhizobium sp. M0500 | reverse complement strand
CAGTTGCCTTCCGCACCGTTTCCACGCACCAATTCGACTGCCGAATTTCGTGCTCGCATAGGGCGCTGAACGGCGGTTTTCCACCTATCTCGGCCTTCGCCGCAGTTGAATCTAGGCGATATCCTCGCCGCTCAGGCGGCGCGGGCCTCGCGGATCGAACTTTCCAGAATGTCGAGCGCCTCGTTCATGACTCCGTCCTGAATGGTGATCGGCGCGAGGAAGCGGATGACGTTGCCGTAGACGCCGCAGGTGAGCAGGATCAGGCCCTTGTCGAGCGCCTTCAGCCGGACCGCATTGGCGAGTTCCGGCGACGGCAGCCCCTTCGTCACATCGTTGAACTCGACCGCGTTCATGAAGCCGGGGCCTCTGATATCGACGATTTCCGGCGCTTCGTCGCGGATCGCTTGCAGGCGCTGCTTCAGACGGTTGCCCAGCGTGTTGGCCCGGTCGCAGAGCTTCTCCTCGTCGATGACGTCGAGCACGGCATGCGCCGCGGCGACGCCGATCGGGCTGCCGCCATAGGTGCCGCCGAGTCCGCCGGGGTTCGGCGCATCCATGATCTCGGCACGCCCGGTCACCGCCGCCAAGGGGAAGCCGCCGGCCAGGCTCTTGGCCATGGTGGTGATGTCGGCCGCCACCTCGTGGTGGTCCATGGCAAACATCTTGCCGGTGCGGGCAAAGCCGGTCTGTACCTCGTCGGCGATCAGCAGCATGCCGTGCTGATCGCAGATCTTGCGCAATGCGGTCATGAAATCGCGCGGCGCCTCGTAGAAGCCGCCCTCGCCCTGCACCGGCTCGACGATGATCGCGGCGACGCGGGCCGGATCGACATCGGCCTTGAACAGCCGGTCGAGCGCAGCCAGCGAATCGGCGACCGACACGCCGTGCAGCGCAACCGGGAACGGCGCATGGAAGACATCCGCCGGCATGGCGCCGAAGCCGACCTTATAGGGCACGACCTTGCCGGTCAGCGCCATG
The DNA here is from genome assembly GCF_040321165.1 of Mesorhizobium sp. M0500. Lineage (NCBI taxonomy): Bacteria > Pseudomonadati > Pseudomonadota > Alphaproteobacteria > Hyphomicrobiales > Phyllobacteriaceae > Mesorhizobium > Mesorhizobium sp. M0500. Next base: position 133,081 of record NZ_JAMYRB010000016.1, on the reverse strand, counting down.
CCCATGAAGGTGCGGCCGTGAAAGCCGCCGGAAAAAGCGATGACCGCCGGCCGGCCGGTGGCGTTGCGCGCAATCTTGATCGCGTTCTCGACCGCCTCGGCGCCGGTGGTGACAAAAATCGTCTTCTTGTCGAACTTGCCGGGCAGCATGCCATTCAGCCGTTCGGCCAGCCTGATATAGCTCTCATAGGGCACGACCTGATAGCAAGTGTGGGTGAAGCGGTCGAGCTGCGCCTTGACCGCTTCGATCACCCTGGGGTGACGGTGCCCGGTGTTGACGACGGCGATGCCGGACGAGAAATCGATGTAGCGGCGGCCTTCCACATCCCAGATCTCCGAGTTTTCGGCGCGATCGGCATAGATCTGAGTGGTCATGCCGACGCCGCGCGAAATCGACTGGCTCTTGCGTTCGGAAATGGCTGAATTTGTCATCGTACCCTCACCGGGCCGGCGCCCGCTCTCGTTTGATGGCTGTTGAGACTCTTCTGGGCTTATTTCAGGTTTTCCTCAAGTTGGCACTGGCGGCGGGCGATTGGGCCTGCGGTCCGGCAGCTACGCGATGATGGCCGGCACTATCGCCGGCGCAGCGATCATGCTGCTGTTCCTGCCGGCGCGCTATTCGGCGTGGTTCAGGTCAAGGAGCCGAAAGAGGCGGAGGGCGAGGCGGGAGATAGCAGTGCCATTGTGGAGGGTAGCGGGGCCTAAGGCGGAAGTTGAGTTCCTTCGCGCCCCCCTCTGTCCTGCCGGACATCTCCCCCTCAAGGGGGGAGATTGGCAGTTTCAGTTGCCTCGCCAGCCTTCCGGCGTTTGTCATTGGCGAAAGCGGTAGAGCGAATGATCTCCCCCCTTGAGGGGGAGATGTCCGGCAGGACAGAGGGGGGCGCGACAGAGCGCGACCTGGAATGTTAAACTACGTCCGCACAAACCCCTCGCTGGCCCTCAGCAAATTGCGCGTATAGTCCTTGGTGACACGGCGTTCGACAAGATCGTCCGCGGTCAGATTCTCCATTGCCTCGCCGTTCTGCATCACCATCAGCCGTTCGCACATGTGGGTGATGATGGCTAGGTCGTGGCTGACCATCAGGAAGGTCAGCTTGCGGCGGCGCCTGATCTCTTCCAGCAGGTTCAGCACCTCCGCCTGCACCGAAGCGTCGAGCGCCGAGGTCGGCTCGTCGAGCAGCAGGATCGACGGTTCCAGAATCAGGGCGCGGGCGATCGCCACGCGCTGGCGCTGACCGCCGGACAATTGATGCGAATAGCGAAAACGGAACCCGGTGCCGAGGCCGACCTCGTCGAGTGCCCGCTGGATGCGCTTTTCGCCGTCGGCGAAGCCGTGAATGGCGAGCGGCTCCTGAAGCAGGCGGTCGACGGTCTGGCGCGGGTGCAGCGAACCGTACGGGTCCTGGAAGACCATCTGCACCTCGCGGTAGAACGCCTTGTCGCGACGCGCGCCGAGCATTTTGCCGTTGACCGCGATGGTGCCTGATGCGGCCGGCGCCAGGCCGGCGATTGCCCTGAGCAACGTCGACTTGCCGGAGCCGGACTCGCCGACCAGGCCGAAGGATTCACCGGATTCGACCTCGAGGCTGACGCCTTTCAACGCGCGGAAGCGGTCGAAGACCACCTCCAGCCTGTCGACGGAAAGGGCTGCCGTCATGCTGCCCACTCCGGCTTGCGGTCGAGCACCGGCAGCGGGTGACGGTCGGCGCCGATCTTGGGCATGCAGTTGAGCAGGCCGCGCGTATAGGGATGCTGGGCGCGGCCGAGCTCCGAGGCTTTGAGCTGTTCGACCACCTTGCCGGCATACATGACGATCACACGATCACAGAAGGACGAGACCAGGCGCAGATCGTGCGAGATGAAGATCAGCCCCATGCCGCGCTCGCTGACCAGCCGGTCGAGGATGCCGAGCACGTCGAGCTGGACAGTGACGTCGAGTGCCGAGGTCGGCTCGTCGGCGATCATCATTTCCGGCCCGGCGATCAGCATCATGGCGATCATGGCGCGCTGGCCCATGCCGCCGGAAACCTCGTGCGGATGCAGGTCGAAGACACGGGCCGGATCGCGGATCTGCACAGCCTCCAGCATGGCCAGCGCGCGGTCGCGGGCTTCGGCCTTGGAGACCTTCTCATGCGTGCGCAGCGTCTCGACGATCTGGCGGCCGATGCTCATCACCGGGTCGAGCGAATATTTCGGATCCTGCAGGATCATGGCGATACGCTTGCCGCGCAGCGCGCGGCGCTCGCGCGGCGGGGCGGCCAGCAGGTCGATGCCGTCAAAAGCGAGCGTCTTCGCGGTCACCTCGGCCTGCGGCGGGGTGACGCCCATGATGGCGCGGCCGGTCTGCGACTTGCCCGAACCGCTCTCGCCAACAATGCCGAGCCGCTCGCGGCCGAGCGAGAAGGAGACGCCGCGCACCGCCTCGATCAGGCCGGTGCGCGTCGGGAAGGTAACGCGCAGGTCGTTGACTTCGAGAAGCGTGCTCATTGGTCGCCACTCATTGGTCGCCACTTCGGGGATCGAGCGCGTCGCGCAGTCCGTCGCCGAGCAGGTTGAAGCCGAGGCTGACGATGAGGATGGCAAAGCCCGGAGCACCCGCCACCCACCACTGGTCGAGCACGAAGCGGCGGCCCGACGCGATCATCGCGCCCCATTCGGGCAGCGGCGGCTGCGCGCCGAGGCCGAGGAAGCCGAGGCCGGCCGCGGTCAGGATGATGCCGGCCATGTCGAGCGTCACCCTGATGATCAGCGAGGAGATGCACAGCGGCATGATGTGGCGAAGCACGATGCGAAACGGCGAGGCGCCCATCAATTGCACCGCCTTGATATAATCGGAATTGCGCACCGTCAGCGTTTCGGCGCGGGCAATGCGGGCATAGGGCGGCCACGAGGTGATGGCGATGGCAAGCACGGCATTTTCGATGCCGGGGCCGAGCGCCGCGACAAAGGCCAGCGCCAGGATCAGCTTCGGAAAGGCGAGAAAGATGTCGGTGATGCGCATCAGGATCGCATCGGTCCAGCCGCCGGCGTAACCGGCGACGGTGCCGACCAGCAAGCCGATGGGCGCGGCGATAATGGCAACCAGAATGACGACGTACAGTGTCCAGCGCGAGCCGAAGATGATGCGCGAATAGATATCGCGGCCGAGATCGTCGGTGCCGAACCAGTGCGCCGCACTCGGCGCCAGAAGCCGCGAGCCCTTGAGGTCGCCGAATGTCGGCGAATAGGGCGCCAGCACATCGGCGAAGGCTGCGACCAACAACAAGGCGATGATGATGAGCAGGCCGAGAAACGCCAGCCGGTTGGCCGAAAAGCGCCGCCACGCCACATAGGCGCGGCCGAGCCTCGCCTGCACGCGCGACGCCGGCCGTTCGCTGAGCAGCCAGTCGCGGCGGCTTTGAATCGCTTCCGTGCTCATCCTGTCTTGGTCCTCATCCTGCCTTGGTCCTTGGATCGAGCAGCCGGTAGAGCAGGTCGGAGAATAGATTGATGGCGATGAAGACCGAGCCGATGATGATCGTGCCGCCAAGCACGGCATTCATGTCGGCGTTCTGCAGCGAGTTGGTGATATAGAGGCCGATGCCCGGCCACGAAAACACTGTCTCGGTCAGCACCGAGCCTTCGAGCAGCCCGGCATAGGACAGAGCGATCACCGTGACCATCGGCACCGCGGCGTTGCGCAGCGCGTGACCCCAGATGATGCGCGTTTCCGACAGGCCCTTGGCGCGCGCTGCGACGATGTATTCCTGGGTGAGTTCGTTCAGCATGAACGAGCGCGTCATGCGGCTGATGTAGGCGAGCGAGAAATAGCCGAGTAGCGAGGCCGGCAGGATGATGTGGCGGAAGGCATCGGCAAATACGTCCCACTGCCGCTGCCAGAGCGCATCCAGCAGGTAAAAGCCGGTAATCGGCGTGAAGGTGTATTCGTAGACGACGTCGAGCCGGCCGGGGAAGGCGACCCATTGCAGCTTGGCGTAGAACAGCACCAGCGCCAGCAGCCCCAGCCAGAAGATCGGCACGGAATAGCCGACAAGGCCGATGATGCGCACGATCTGGTCGATGACGCTGCCGCGCCGCACGGCGGCTAGCACGCCAAGCGGCACGCCGATCACCGAACCGATCAATGTTCCCAACGTCGCCAGTTCGAGCGTCGCCGGAAAGGCGCGGCGGATATCGGTCATCACCGGATTGGTGGTCAGCACCGAGGTGCCGAAATCACCGTTCAGGGCATGTTTGACATAGATGTAGAACTGCTCGACCAGCGGCAGGTCGAGGCCCATCTCGCGGCGCGTTCGTTCGACGACGTTGGCCGGCGCCCGGTCGCCGAGCACCGCCAACACCGGGTCGATCGGGATCACGCGGCCGATGAAGAAGGTCACCGCGAGCAGACCGAGATAGGTCGTTATCGCGATGACCAGGAACCGGGCGATAGATGAGGCCACGGCAACGGCGCGGGCGCCGCCGCGCCCTGCCGTCACCTCGCTTTCAGCCACACTCATACGGCGCGTCCGCCGGCGTCACTCCCCGGCATCACTCTTTCGAGACGGGGCCGACGAAGTTGGTGTCGAAGCTCGGGCCGAGCGCAAAACCCTTGAGGTTCTTGCGCAGGCCGGCCACTTCCAGCTGCTGGTGGATGATGACGAAGGGGCTGGTATCGAGGATCTTCTTCTCGAGATCCTGGTACATTGCGGCGCGCTTGGCCGCGTCCTTCTCGAGCAGGGCGGCTTCGGTCTGCTTGGTCAAGTCCGGGATGTCCCAGGCGTTGCGCCAGGCCAGCGTCTTGGTCTTGCCTTCATCCGAATTGTCGGGGTTGCTGGCGAAGGTCTGGGCGTTGGAGTTCGGATCGAAATAATCCTGGCCCCACTGGCCGATATAGATGTCGTGGTTGCGGGCGCGGTATTTGGTCAGCGTCTGCTTGCCGTCGCCGGGGATGATCTCCAGCTTGATGCCGGCCTGTCCCAGCGTCTGCTGGATCGATTCCGCCATGCCCGTCGTCGGCTGCCCGGTACGCACGTCCATGGTGACGCTGAAGCCGTCGGCGAGGCCGGCCTTGGCGAGCAGTTCCTTGGCCTTGGCGACGTCGAACTTGAACGGGTTCTCGTCCAGTTCGCCGAGCACGCCCTTGGGCAGGAAGGTCTGGTGGATCTCGCCGATGCCCTTGAGGATGGTCGTGCTCAAGGCGTCGTAGTCGACCAGATATTTGAAAGCCTGGCGAACCTCGGGCTTGGCGAGGTTCGGGTTCTTCTGGTTGAGGCTGATGTAATAGACCGTGCCCTTCGGCGCGCTGGTGGTGGTGAGGTCGGCATTCTTGGCGATGGCATCGAGGTCGTTCGGCTCGAGATTGCGGGCGACGTCGATATCGCCGGCTTCGAGCGCCAGGCGCTGGCCCGAGCTTTCCTTCATGTTGCGATAGATAACGCGGGCAAGCTTGGCTTTTTCGCCGTAGTAATTGTCGTTGCGCTCAAGGACGACGGCCTCGTTGGCCCGCCATTCGCGCATTTTGAAGGCACCGGAGCCGGCATAGCCGGTCTTCAGCCAGGCGTTGCCGAAATCATTGTCCCATTTGTAGTCGGCGCTCGGGGTGACCGCAGCGACATGCTCCTTGACCAGCTTGGCGTCGACGACCGAAGCGACGGTCGCCGAAAGGCAGTTCAAGACGAAGCTCGGCGCATAGGCCTTGTCGACGGTGAACTGGAACGTCGTGTCATCAACGGCCTTGGCCTTCTCGGTGACGTTGCCGCCATCGATACCGAACTGGCCGATAATAAAGGCCGGGCTCTTGTCGAGCTTGATGGCGCGCTCGAACGAATAGGCGACGTCGGCCGCCGTGATCGGATTGCCGGAGGCGAATTTGAGGCCGGGCTTGAGCTTGAATGTGTAGGTCAGGCCGTCGTCGGAGACGCTCCAGCTTTCGGCGAGATCGCCCTTGACCTTGGATGTGTCGCTGAGGTCGAGGCGTACCAGAAGATCATAGGTGTTGCCGGTGACCTCTGCGGTCGACAATTCGAATGCTTCGCCCGGATCCATGGTGATGATGTCGTCGATGGCGAAACCCTCGACCAGCGTGTCGGCGGGCGTGACCGCGAAGGCAGGCGCAACGGCCAGAAGCAGCGCGGACATGGCCGCGCCCGCGAGCAAGAAGCGGGAGCGTAGAGCAAACTTTTCCATCATCATTTTAACTGTTCCCTGTTTTTGTTGACCTGAGTTCCCGGCTCAGGGTTGTGGCATTTCTTGCCGCGTCGAACGGTGATCCCCGGACCGTTGTCTTGGCAATTTTTTGTGCGGTTCCGGTTCACCATATCCGGCGGTTTCGAGCGCGGCAACGAGCATTTGCAGAACGGTCGATTGGGCCAGACCGGCGGTGCGAAAATCCGGCTATTTCAGCGCGGTAACCAGGTCGGCGTCGGGAAAGCAGGTAGCGGAACGGCCGTTGCTGGCCTGCCATTTGCCGATCGAGCGGCGCGTCTTGAAGCCAGGCAGGCCGTCGGCGCTGCCGACATCGTAGCCCTTAGCTTCCAGCGCCCGCTGCAGGGCGGCGATGTCGGAGCGGTAGAGCCCGCCGACCGCGCCCCAATTGCCCGAGAAATTGCTGTCGCCATGGGCGATGCGATCGGCGCCATGGCCGATGAACAGGGCATAGAGATCGCTGGTGTTATACTGCTTCAGCACATAGAAATTGGGGGTGACGATGAAGGCCGGGCCGCTACGCCCGGCCGGCATCAAAAGAAAGCCCTCGGCTTTCAGTTCGCTCGCCGGGAACGGTTTACCCGACACACGCCTGATGCCCATATCAGCCCACTGGGAAATCTTCTTGCCCTGGTCCGGACCTTCGAGCGAGCACGAGACGCTGTCCGGCACAGTCACCTCGAAGCCCCAGCCGCGGCCCCTGACCCAGCCATAATGGACGAGATAATTGGCGATCGATGCCAGTATATCGGGCGTCGAATTCCAGATGTCGGTGCGGCCGTCGCCGTCGAAATCGACGGCATGCTTGAGGAACGATGTCGGCATGAACTGCGGCTGGCCAAGCGCGCCTGCCCAAGACGATTTCATCGCGCCGACCGGGGCAAGCCCGCGCTCGACGATCGCGAGCGCAGCCAAGAGCTCGGTGCGGAAGAATTCCTTCTTGGTCGACATGAACGCCTTGGTGCCCAGCACCTCGAAGGCGTCATAAGGCATCTTCGCCGCGCCGAAGCCGCTCTCGCGGCCCCAGATCGCCAGCAGCACTTCGCCAGGCGCGCCGTAGCGTTTCTCGATCGCGGCAAGAGTCCTAGCGTTGGTCGCCTCGCGGGTGCGGCCGCCGGCGGTCACCGTTCGGATTATCTTTTCAGCGAAATAGGCGCCCGGCGAACCGAACTCGGCCTGATGCTGCTTCTGCGGCGTCGTCGCCTTCTCGCCCGGCTTCACCAGGTCGGGCAGCTTCAGGTTCGGCTTGACGCCTTCGAAGGCGGCATCGAAGGTTTTCCTGGAGATGCCTTTGGCCTTGGCTTCGGGCCAGAGGTCGTTGCCAAGCCAGGCGCGGAACTGGTCGTCGATCTTTGCCGCCGAGGCGGGGGTGGCGAGGAGGAAGGCAAAGAGGACTGCAAGAAAGATCGCCAATCCACAAAGCCGACGTTCTGTCGCGCCCCCCTCTGTCCTGCCGGACATCTCCCCCTCCAGGGGGGAGATTGGCTGTCGCGTCTGTTTTCGCCAATCTTCAACGTCGCAAGCTTGGCGGGGATGTCGAGGCTGCCGATCTCCCCCCTGGAGGGGGAGATGTCCGGCAGGACAGAGGGGGGCGCGACGGAACGCAATCATCTCGGAAGCACTCTCCCCGCAACTCGCCTCAAAACACCGTCCGCGAGCGCAGTGCGGCGGCCAGCGTGCCTTCGTCGAGATAATCGAGTTCGCCGCCGACCGGAACACCGTGCGCCAGGCGCGTCACCTTGATGTCGAAGCCGGAAAGCTGGTCGGTGAGGTAGTGCGCGGTGGTTTGGCCCTCGACCGTGGCGTTGACGGCGAGGATCACTTCCTTGACTTCGCCGCCGGCGACGCGATCGACCAGCGAACGGATGTTTAGCTCATCAGGACCAATGCCGTCGAGCGGCGACAGCGTACCGCCGAGCACATGGTAGCGCACGTTCATGGCTGTCGCCCGCTCCAGCGCCCAAAGGTCGGCCACGTCCTCGACGACGATGAGCGTAGTGGGGTCGCGGCGGGGGTCGGTGCAGATCATGCATGGATCCGAGGTATCGACATTGCCGCAGGTCGAGCAGATGCGCACCTTGTCGACCGCCTCGCCCATGGCGGCGGCGAGCGGCGCCAGCAGCTGTTCCTTCTTCTTGATGAGGTGGAGCGCGGCGCGGCGTGCCGAACGCGGACCGAGCCCCGGCACCTTGGCCAGCAGCTGGATCAGGCGTTCGATCTCGGGACCGGCGATTCGCTTCGACATCGCACCGGTTTAGGATTTTTCCGCACGCTTTGGAACTCTGCTGAGGCGGGCGACCGGGCAATCGCTTCAGGCTTGAATTCGCCCGTCACCCTTTTCCGGGCGTTGGCGCTGCCCCTCACCCGCCTGCCGGCGACCTCTCCCCGTATAGTGACGGGGAGAGGAACGCTCTTATCGACGGTTTCGCCAATCATCATCGTTGCAGAATGTACGCCAGGATTGCGGCCGTCCCCCTTCTCCCCGTCACTATACGGGGAGAAGTGCCCGGCAGGGCGATGAGGGGCGGCGCCGACTCCACGTATTTGTCTGTCCGAAGCGACTGCAAGCCACTAGGGCCGTCAGTTTTCTTCCAGTGGCCGGGTCTGGCCGGCGATCATCGCGCCGATGGCGTCGGTGTTCTCGGGCGTCGCCTCGAACGACATTGTCGGCTCTGCCGGCGCGGCCTGGAAGGAGGTGACAGGCCGCTCGCTCACGGTTCCGCCAAAACGGGCCGCATCCGGCTCCTGCATTGGTTCCTGCAGCGCCACAAGCATCGGCTTCTCCGGTGTCGCCCTCGCCGCGGTTGCCATCCCGGCAGTCACCCTTGTCTGCTTTGCCGGCAGCGATGCCGCGGCGGTCACATAGGTCGCTTTGGCGAATGTCGGCTTGGCGCTGCGTGCCGGCTCCGCCGAGGCGACAAGTATGGCCGGAGCGGCAGGCGCTTGCGGCTTGGCCTGGGCCATGGCGACCACCGGTTCGTCCGGCAGCGGCTGCCAGTTGCGGCCGCGCTTTTCATAGAAGGCATTGCCGCCGGCGACCATGGTGTAGTGCATGTTCTTGTAGGGGAAGCGCAGGCCGGCGGTGTGGAAGAACATGGTGTTCTTCAGCTTGGCTTTGCGCTCGCCCTTGAGCACCGCCTCGGCGGCTTCCTCGACGTCGGGCATCGCCTTCGAATTCATCGGCCGTGTCATGACGCCCGGCGCGAACTGCCCGCGCTCGCCGACGACCTGGCAGATGGTGTTGCCGTGATTGCCGGACCGCAGCCGGTTCATCACCACCGTGCCGACCGCAATCATGCCGTCACGGCTCGACCGGTTGGACTCGAAGAACATTGCCCGCTCCAGGCACTCCTTTTCCTTCGGCGTGGAATTGTAGGAGCGCGAGCTCAGGAAACTCGGCGTAATAGCATCGGTCAGGCTGGACATGCCGTGCGAGGCGGTCTGACTGCAAGCGGCCAAAAACAGCGGCGAGATAACGACGCCGAGCCGCAACGGCGTCTTCCATCGGGTAGAGATCAACAGGTGTCCCCTCAATTCTGCTGCCAGCCCGCCTCTGGTTGCGGCAAGAATGAGACACTTTCAGGCAAAAAGATGGCTAAAGCGTTATTAAGTGTGGGGAGTTGCCTAATAGACACAGCTGGCGGTAGAGCGAGCACTGGGCCGCTGCACTCTTCGGCCACTGTAACGGCATACCGATTGACTAGCGCGTCGCGTTCGACCGGCCTCATGCGACGCGCTTTAGGTTCTTGTTTTGATGCATGTCGTTATCGCAAAACCGCTGCACACTTTTGCGCGACATGCACTAGCCTTAGAACGGCAGTTTCATTCCCGGCGGGATCGGTAGGCCCGCGGTCAGCGCCCTGGTCTTCTCCTGCATGATCTGCTCGACCTTGGTCCTGGCGTCGTTGTGGGCAGCGAGAAGCAGGTCCTCGAGAATCTCGACCTCGTCTTCCTTGAACAGCGACGGGTCGATCTTCAGCGACTTCATCTCGAATTTGCCGGTCAGCGTGACGCTGACCAGGCCGCCGCCGGCCTGCCCGGTGGCTTCCAGCGTGGCGATCTCATCCTGCATGGCCTGGAACTTGGCCTGCATTTCCTTTGCCTTGCCCATCATGCCGAGAAGGTCTTTCATCGCACGGTCCTTTGCAGCTGGTGCTGGTTGTTTCAGGTTTCGTCGTCGTCGGCCGGCGGCTCGACCGGCACGTCGGCCTCGTCGGCTTCCGGCGCGTCGGGAATGCGCACGTCGATGATCTTGGCGCCGGGAAAGCGCGCCAGGATGGCGGCGACCGTCGGGTCGCTCTTGGCATCGAGGAAGGCGTTTTCGCGCTTTGTCGATTCCAGCTCGGCCAAGGTCTGGCCGCCCTCTTCCTTCGACAGCGACACCAGCCAGTTGCGGCCGGTCCAGGCGCGCAGCTTGGCGGTCAAATCGTTGAGCAACATCTTCGGCGCATCGTCGGTCAGGCTGACGTCGATACGACCGGGCTCGACGCGCACCAGGCGCACGCAACGCTTCACCAACACCTTGAAGGCCATGTCGCGCTGGGCGTCGGCAAGGGCGACAATGTCGGCCAGCGATTTCACCGGCACCGGCGGCGCCTCGACCGCCGGCTCCGGCGGAGTAACGAAGTTGGTCGGCACCGGCTCGGCCTCGACCAGACGCATTGTCTGGGCGCCGCCATTGGCCATCGGCATCCGCGCCTGCGCCACGGCGCCGGCACCACCGCTTGCAGGCGCATGGTTTGCGGGGCCGGGGCTTGCCGGCGTGCCATTCACGCGCGGCGCAGTGCCCGGCAGGGTACCGCCGTTCTCCAGCGATTTCAGCGCCTCGTCCAGCGTCGGCAGGTCGGCGGCATGGGCCAGCCGGATCAGCACCATCTCGGCGGCGCTGACCGGGCGGTTGGAGGTCTGCACCTCGGGAATACCTTTCAAGAGCATCTGCCACGTCCGCGACAGCACCTTGACCGACAGCATGCTGGCGAAATCGGCGCCGCGCCGGCGCTCGTCCTCGGACAGCGAGGCGTCGTCGATGGCAGCCGGCACGAAACGCAGACGGGTGACCAGATGGTTGAACTCGGCAAGGTCGGTCAGCACCGCGGCAGGATCGGCGCCGGTATCGTACTGGGCACGGAATTCGGCAAGTGCGGCGGCGACGTCGCCCTTCATGACATGTTCGAACAGGTCGACGATGCGGGCACGGTCGGCAAGGCCGAGCATAGCACGCACCGCTTCGGCGCTGACCGCGCCGCCGCCATGGGCGATCGCCTGGTCGAGGATCGACTGCGCATCGCGCATCGAGCCTTCGGCCGCGCGCGCGATCATCGCCAGCGCATCGTCTTCGACTTCGATGCCCTCCAGACCGGCTATCCTGGCAAGGTCGGCCTTGATCATTGCCGCATCGATGCGCCTGAGGTCGAAACGCTGGCAGCGCGACAGGACGGTGATCGGCACCTTGCGGATTTCGGTGGTGGCGAAGATGAACTTGACGTGCGGCGGCGGCTCTTCCAGCGTCTTCAGCAGGCCGTTGAAGGCCTGGTTGGAAAGCATGTGCACTTCGTCGATGATGTAGACCTTGTAGCGCGCCGACACCGGGGCGTAGCGCACACGCTCGATGATGTCCCTGATGTCGTCGATGCCGGTATGCGAGGCGGCGTCCATCTCGATGACGTCGACATGCCGGCCTTCCATGATCGCCTGGCAATGCTCGCCGAGCACGGCAAGGTCGACGGACGGCTGGTCGACGGTCGATGTTTTGTAGTTCAGGGCCCGCGCGAGTATGCGCGCGGTCGTCGTCTTGCCGACGCCACGCACGCCGGTCAGCATCCAGGCCTGGGCGATGCGGCCGGTGGCAAAGGCATTGGTCAACGTGCGGACCATCGGCTCCTGGCCGATCAGTTCGGAGAAATTCGACGGTCGGTATTTGCGCGCCAGCACGCGGTAGGCGGCAGGCTTGTCCAATTTCCCGGCCTCGTTTCCGGCTTCGCTCATTCGCCCGTTAAGCTCCAAGGGCTGCCACTGGAGGCGGCCGATTCCTGCGCATAGTTTCGCCCGCTCGGCTTGGCGCCGTCAATGTCAGGGCAAAAGGCGAAGAGGCGGGAGGCTGGAACAATGACCCGTTCCGGGCTCGTTAGGGCTGCTTCCTTCCGGACCTGACCCGGTTGGCGAGTGGACCGTCCACCACCAACCTCCCAGCCTCCATATCGGCAATCCGGCGATGAAATGCAAGTGCGGATGATAGGGGCCTTGAGCGACGGCGAAAGCTGAAACCAAAAACCCGCCTCGGCGGGCGGGTCGTTGGTGCGAATAATCACCATAGCGAAATTAGTAGCATAGCTGCCGGCACAAAGCAAGAACAAAATGTGGCCGCGATCAAAATCGTCGACCTCGGCGGGGCAGCGCCAACCTGATGCAATTTGCCCGGGCCCTCACTTCTTCGCGCACAATCAGCGCCGCGACGGCCAATGTTGGTTGCTGCCCCTTGCGGCCCTTCGGAAGCCGCTCTAGCGTCGATGGAGTTCAAAAAACGTCAAAAAGTGAGGGAAACGCCGATGCTGCCGGGCCTCAAGGCCGGATTCACGCTTGACGCCCAGCTGGAAGCCGACAGCGAACAGTTGATGTGGCTCGGCCTGTGCGAATTGCGCGTCATGAACGACCGCCGCTGGCCATGGCTGCTGCTGGTGCCGCAGCGGCCGGGCATCGAGGAAATCCACGACATGACGCCGCTGGACCAGGCGATGCTGACCTTCGAGACCAACATGGTGGCGCTGGCGCTGAAGCGGGTGACCGGCTGCACCAAGATCAACACCGGCGCACTCGGCAACATCGTGCGCCAGTTGCATGTACACGTCATTGCGCGCTCGGAAGGCGATCCCGGCTGGCCCGGCCCGGTGTGGGGGCACGGCCTGCGCGAGCCCTATCAGCGCTCCGACCTTCGCAAGTTTGCGGAAAAGATCAAGGCAGCGCTATAAGCCTCTCCCGTGTCCACCTTGAACCTTCCCGAGTCTGCATGAGCTTTCGCCTGTTTGACGCGCCCTTGCGCGAGCCGAGCCAGTTCGTCGGCTTCGCCGGCAACATTATCGACCGGCAGTCCGAAAACCGCGCCGACGATTCCGTCGAAAAGGCACTCGCCGATCCCTCGGCGCGGCTTTTGCTGATGCGTGGCGGCCGGCTCTATTTGAAGCTTGCGCAAGGCGCATTCGACCCCTGGTTCGGCGTGGCCGAATGCCGACCGCTCGAAGCGTCGCTCGAAAACGGCGTCCTGCTCGGTTTTTCCGAAAGCGGCCCGGTGCTGGCGGTGCCGGCCGGGGTCGAGCCCGAGCAGCTTCCCGAGACGATCAAGGCGATCGACTATCGCTCGGTCTATATGCAGGGGCTGATCGACGAAGCGGCGGCCGGCGCGCTGGCGCAAGGGGCGGCGCTGCTCGCCTGGCATGCCAGCCATCGCTTCTGCAGCAAATGCGGCACCGAAGCCGAGATGCGGGCGGGCGGTTACAAGCGGCATTGCCCGGCCTGCGGTACGGAGCACTTTCCGCGCACCGACCCGGTGGCGATCATGCTGACGGCAACACGCGAAAAATGCCTGCTCGGCCGCGGCCGGCATTTCGGGCCCGGCATGTATTCGGCGCTCGCCGGTTTCATCGAGCCGGGCGAGACGATCGAGGCGGCGGTGCGCCGCGAAACGCTGGAGGAAGCCGGCATCCGGCTAGGCCGTGTCGTCTACCACGCCAGCCAGCCCTGGCCGTTTCCCTATTCGCTGATGATCGGCTGCTTCGGCGAACCGCTCAACGACGATATCCAGCCCGACCTCAACGAGCTGGAAGATTGCCGCTGGTTCTTTCGCGACGAGGTGCTCTTGATGCTGGCCCGCGAGCATCCGGGCGGCCTGATGACACCGCCGAAGGGGGCGATCGCCTATAACCTCATCCGCGCCTGGGCTGACAGCGCGTGACACGAAGATATCGCAGGAGCAAAAAATGATCCGTCACACCGTCGTGTTCACGCTGAAACACCCGCCGCATTCGCTCGAGGAAAAACGGTTCCTCGCCGACGCCAAGAGGATTCTCACGGCGATAAAGGGCGTCACGCATTTCGAGCAGTTGCGGCAGGTCAGTCCCAAGAACGACTACCGCTTCGGCTTCTCGATGGAGTTCGCCGATCAGCGGGCCTATTCCGGCTACAACGACCATCCCGACCACGTCGCCTTCGTCCGCGACCGCTGGATCCCGGAAGTCGAGGCGTTTATGGAGATCGACTACGTGCCGCTCGGCTGGGGCTGAGACTGGAAAGCGGCGCTCTAAAAATTAATACCCGGCGTCGCGATCCACCACATTTTCCAGCGGTTCGCCGCTCTCGAAAGCATCCATCTGGCGCAGCATGATCGGCGCCAGGTGGACCGGATCGGAAGTTGCCGCCGCATGCGGCGTCACGAACACTTTGGGGTGGCTCCATAGCGGGCTGGTCTTCGGCAGCGGCTCGACCTCGAAAACGTCGAGGCTGGCTTCCTTCAGCGTGCCGTCGTCCAGCGCGCGCAAAATGTCGGCGTCCTTCTGCAGCCTGCCGCGCCCGGCATTGATCAGCACTGAGCCGCCGAGGCCGTTGCGCTTCCGCAGCTCCTTCAGCACGCCGTGGTTGATGATACCGTGCGTCTGCGGCGTCAGCGGCAGCAGCACCACCAGGATGTCGGTGGCGTTTAGGAACGGGATCAGGCCGGCCTCGCCCGCGTAAGTCGAGACACCTTGCATCGGCCGATCGCTGCGCGACCAGCCATTGACGGGAAAGCCGAGCGACAACAGCACCGATGCCGCCGCGCGGCCAAGCGTGCCGAGCCCCATAATGCCGACCGAGATGTCGCTGGCCGGCCGCTGCTGCGGTTCATGCCAGATCTTCTTCTGCTGCTGGGCGCGGTAGAGCATGCCTTGGCGATGGTGGTCGAGCACCCGCCAGACGACGTATTCGGTCATGTACTGGGTCAGGTTGTCGGCCACCACCTTGACGACCGGTACGTCGGGCAAGGTGGGATCGGCGAAGATGTGGTCGACGCCGGCGCCGATCGAGAAGATGGCGCGCAGATTGGGCAGCGACGACAACAGGTTCGGCCGCTGTTTCCACACCACAGCATAGGTAATCGAGGGATCGCCGGCGCCATTCGGCTCGAGCACCACCTCGCGCTCCGCCGACAGCAGTTCGCGCCAGCGCAGCGGATGAATACCGGTGAGGGCAAGCAGGATGCGGCCTTTTTCCATTGTGGATTGTTTTTCCCTTTTTACCAACAGCGTTCGCGTTCCGACGCGCAAGGCGCGGCAGTGTTTTGATTTTGTGCATGATCTCTGGCGAAAATCTACTCGCTGACGATGCCGACCGGCGCCGTTTCGATCTTGAAGGCGGCCGAGATCAACGCCTTTGTGTAGTCGGTCCGCGGGTTGCCGAAAATCTGTTCGGAAGGACCGGCCTCGACGATCCTGCCGTTACGCATGACGATGACTTCGTTGGCGAGCGCGCGGATGACCCTCAGATCGTGGCTGATGAAGAGGTAGGCGAGGTCGTGCTTGGCTTGCAGGCTGCGTAAGAGGTCGACGACCTGCGCCTGCACGCTCATGTCGAGCGCCGAGGTCGGCTCGTCCAGCATGACGAAACGCGGGTTGAGCACCATGGCGCGCGCGATGGCGACGCGCTGGCGCTGGCCGCCGGAGAATTCGTGCGGATAGCGGTTGCGCGTCGCCGGATCGAGGCCGACTTCCTTCAGCACGTCGACGACACGCTCGTCGCGCCCATCAGGAGACAGCTTCGGCTCGTGGATCTTCAACCCTTCCTCGATGATCTCGGCGACCGACATGCGCGGACTGAGCGAACCGAACGGATCCTGGAAGACGATCTGCAACTCGCGCCGCAGCGGCCGCATTTCGTTGAAGGACAGCTGATTGATGCCGCGTCCGTTGAACTGGATGGTCCCGGTCGACGAGATCATCCTGGCCAGCGCCAGGCCGAGCGTCGTCTTGCCTGAGCCGGATTCGCCGACGACGCCAAGCGTCTGGCCGGCCCGCACGGTGACGTCGATGCCGTCGACCGCCTTCACATTGTCGACGGTGCGCCGGAAGAAGCCCTTCTTGATCGGAAACCAGACCTTGACGTCCTTGCCGACCATCACCGGCTTGGCGGCCTGGTTGGCCGCCGGCGGCTTGCCTTTCGGCTCGGCGGCAAGCAGATGCCGCGTGTAGGCGTGCTGCGGATTGGCGAATATCTCCTTGGTCGGGCCGGTCTCGACGATCTTGCCCTTGGTCATCACGCAGACCCGGTCGGCGATCTTCCTGACGATGCCGAGATCGTGGGTGATGAACAGCATCGACATGTTCTTGCGGCTTTTCAGGCCGGCGAGCAGCTCGAGGATCTGCGCCTGGACGGTGACGTCGAGCGCCGTCGTCGGCTCGTCGGCGATCAAAAGTTCAGGCTCGTTGGCCAGCGACATGGCGATCATGACGCGCTGGCGCTGGCCGCCGGAAAGCTGGTGCGGATAGGCGTCGAGCCGCTTCTCCGGCTCGCGGATGCCGACCTCGTGCAGAAGTTCCAGCGTGCGCGCCTTGGCTTTGCGATCCCCCAGGCCCTGATGCAGCTTCAATACCTCGACGATCTGCTGCTCGATCGTATGCAGCGGGTTGAGCGAGGTCATCGGCTCCTGGAAGATCATGGTGATCTTGTTGCCGCGCACGCGGCGCAGGTCTCTCTCGTCGGCGGCAAGCAGGTCGGCGCCGAGGAACAGGATCTTTCCCGACGGGTGGCTGGCGGTCGGATAGGGCAGCAGCTTCAGAACCGACAGCGCGGTGACCGACTTGCCGGAGCCGGATTCGCCGACCAGCGCCACCGTCTCGCCCCTGGCGAGGTCGAAGGAAATATGGTCGACGGCGATCGACTGGTCGCCGCCTTGCGTGAAGGCGACGCTGAGGTCCTGGACCGAGAGCAGCGGGGTGTCGCTCATCTGAACGTCTTGCGCGGATCGAAGGCGTCGCGGGTGGCCTCGCCGACGAAGACCAGCAGCGACAGCATCAGCGAGATGACGACGAAGCCGGAAATGCCGAGCCAGGGCGCGTTGAGATTGCGCTGTGCCTGCTTCAGCAACTCACCCAGCGAGGCGGCGCCGGGCGGCAGGCCGAAGCCGAGATAGTCGAGCGAGGTCAGCGTCGAAATCGAGCCGCTGAGCAGGAAGGGCAGGAAGGTCAGCGTCGCCACCATGGCGTTGGGCAGCAGATGCCGGAACATAATGGTGACATTGGATACGCCGAGCGCGCGCGCCGCGTTGACATATTCGAAATTGCGGGCGCGCAGGAACTCGGCCCGCACCACGCCGACCAGTGCCACCCAGGAGAACAGCAGCATCAATCCGAGCAGGATGAAGAAGCCGGGCGGCAGGATGGCGGCGACGATCAAGAGCAGATACAGCACCGGGATCGCCGACCAGATCTCGATGAAACGCTGGAACAGGAGGTCGGTCCAGCCGCCGAAATAGCCCTGCAGAGCGCCGGCCGCCACGCCGATCAGCGCCGAGCCGGCGGTCAGGATCAGGCCGAACAGCACCGATATCCTGAAGCCGTAGATGACGCGCGCCAGCACGTCGCGGGCCTGGTCGTCGGTGCCCAGCCAGTTCCAGTTGCCGACGTTGCAATTGGGGTCTGCCTCGCCTTTCGGATACTGGTTGCAGCGCGTCTTCTTGTCGTAGAGCCAGGACGGCTTGGTCGGTGCTGCTTCGGGAATAGCGTTGTTGACGGTCTGGTAGGAGTAGCGCACCGGCGGCCAGACCATCCAGCCATTGGCGTTGATCTCGTCCTGGATCACCGGGTCGCGGTAGTCGGTGACCGCATAGAAGCCGCCGAACTTCTCCTCGGGATAAGCGACCAGGACCGGAAACAGGATCTCGCCCTTGTAGGAGGCGATGATCGGCTTGTCGTTGGCGACCAATTCCGAAACCAGCGACAGCACGAACAGGAACAGGAATATCCACAACGACCAGTAGCCGCGCCGGTTGGACTTGAAGTTCTGCAGGCGCCGCTGGTTGAGCGGCGACAGAAAGGGCCGCGCGATCCGTGCCGGCGCCGTTTCGGCTGTGGCCTGCGCCATCAGACGTCTCTCCGCTCGAAATCGATGCGTGGATCGACCCAGGTATAGATCAGATCGGACAAAAGCCCGACGAACAGGCCAAGCAGCGAGAAGATGAAGAGATTGGCGAACACCACCGGATAGTCGCGCTGCACCACCGAGTTGAAGCCGAGCAGGCCGAGGCCGTCGAGCGAAAATATGTTCTCGATCAGCAGCGAGCCGGTGAAGAAGGCCGAGATGAAAGCACCGGGAAAACCGGCGATGACGATCAGCATGGCGTTGCGGAAGACGTGGCCATAAAGCACCTGCCGCTCCGACAGGCCCTTGGCGCGGGCTGTGACCACATATTGCTTGCGGATTTCCTCGAGGAAGGAATTCTTGGTCAAAAGCGTCGTCGTGGCGAAGGCCGACAATACCAGCGCGGTCAGCGGCAAGGTCATATGCCAGAAATAGTCGACGATCCGCGCCGGCCACGACAGCTGGTCCCAATTGTCGGAGGTGATGCCGCGCAGCGGAAACCAGTCCCAGAACGAGCCGCCGGCAAACAGCACCATCAGCAATATGCCGAACAGAAACCCGGGAATGGCGTAGCCGACGATGACGACGCCGCTGGTCCAGACGTCGAAGGTGGAGCCGTCCTTGACCGCCTTGCGGATGCCGAGCGGGATCGAGATCAGATAGGACAAAAGCGTGATCCACAGCCCGATCGAGATCGACACCGGCATCTTTTCCAGGATCAGGTCGAGCACCGATATGTCGCGGAAATAGCTGTCGCCGAAATCGAAGCGGAGATAGTTCCACAGCATCATGCCGAAGCGCTCGAGCGGCGGCTTGTCGAAACCGAACTGCTTCTCCAGCTTCTTGATGAATTCCGGGTCGAGCCCTTGCGCGCCGCGGTATTTCGAGCCGACGTCGCCGGCGACGTCGAAATTGGCGCCGCCAGCATCACCGCCGCCGCCGCCGAGGCGATCGCTGCCGCCCTGGTTGGTCAGCCTGGCGATGACCTGCTCGACCGGCCCGCCCGGCGCGAACTGGATGACGGCGAACGACACCGCCATGATGCCGAACAGGGTCGGGATCATCAGCAGGATACGGCGCAGTATATAGGCGCCCATCAGGCTCTCTGCCTCGCTTGTGCGAAAATCTCAGGCTTTGCCAATTTTTGCCGCCTTGTCTTTGTCGAACCACCACAGCGTCTCGACCGGAAAGTCGTAATCCGGCTTTTGAGCGGGAAAGCCGAACATATCCCAGAAGGCAGCCCGGTGATTCGCCAGATGATATGTTGGAATCCAGTCTAGCCGCGCGCGCAAGACCCGATCGAGCGCGTTGAGCGCGGTGACGAGTTCGATCCGGCTCTGCGCCTTGCCGGCTGCCTCGATCAGCGCGTCGATGGCTTTGCTTTCCGTACCCGGATAGTTGCGCATCCCCGGCGTTTTCGCCATCCGGGAATTGTAGAGGATTTCCAGGCCGTCGGCAGTAGGCGTCGCCCCGATCAACCAATGTAGCATGTTGAAATCGAAATCGTAGTTGCTTTGCCGCGCTTCAAATTGCGTCGAATCGACCTGCCGGATCGAAGCGTCGATGCCAATCGCCTTCATATTCTCGGACCACGGCGCGAAAATGCGAACGAGACCCTCGTCCTCGGCCAGCATTTCCACCCGCAGTCGCTCGCCCTTCTCATTGACGACGAAATTGCCCGCTCGCTTCCAGCCGGCTTCGGCAAGCAGTCTCGAAGCTTCGCGCAGCACCTTACGGTCGTGACCGGAACCGTCCGAGACGGGTTGCACCACCGGTTCGCCGAAGGTTTCCGGCGGCAACTCGGCTCGAAACGGCTCCAGCAGTTTCAATTCCTGGGGCGAGGGCGGGCCCTCGGCCTTGTAGTCCGATCGTTCGAAGTTCGATTGCGAGCGCTCGTAGGAGCCGAAAAACAGTACCCGCTTGGTCCATTCGAAATCGAAGCAATAGGCGATCGCCTGTCTCACGCGCACATCGCGGAATTGCGGCCGGCGCTGGTTCAGCGCGACAGCCTGCATGTCGGGCGATTTCTCGCCGGGAAATTCGCGTTTGACGACCCTGCCATCCTTCAGCGCTGGAAAGTCGTAGCCGGTCGCCCATACGCGCGCGGTGAACTCCTCGCGAAAATGCGTATCGCCTTTCTTGAACGCTTCAAACGCTGCCTGGCGATCAAGGTAGAAATCGATACGGATACGGTCGAAATTATTAAGCCCGCGGTTCACGGCGAGATCGCGCCCCCAATAATCGGCGACGCGTTCATATTCGATAGTCTGCCCGGCCACGACCCGTCCCATCTTGTACGGCCCGGAGCTGAGCGGCGGGGTCATCGTCGAGGCGTCGAAATCATTGGCCGTATAGAAGGCTTTGGACACGATCGGCATTACGGCGATCGCGAGGATATTCTGCGCCGACTGTTTGCCGTTGAAGGTAAGGCTGACAGTAAGCGGATCGATTGCGACCGCATCCGTCATATGCCGCAGCGCTTGGGAAAGGTTCGGGTGTCCCCGGTCTTTGTAGAGGTTCAAGGCGAAGGCAACGTCCTCAGCCGTCAGCGGCGAGCCGTCATGGAAGCGCGCTTGTGGCCGCAGGCTGAAGCGGAAGCCGTTGCGGTCCTGCGACAAGGTAACGAATTCGGCAAGCACGCCGTAGACCGCATCCGGCTCATCGAGCGCCCTTGCCATCAGCGAATCGAAACAGAGCTCGGTGCGCGGCGGCGAATCCCCCTTCAACACCAGCGAGTTCAACGTGTTGAAAGTCAGAAAGCTCTGATTGAGGGTGGAGTTCGGCGGGCCGAAATTCATCCGGCCGCCCTTGGGAGCGTCTGGATTGACATAGTCGAAATGCGTGAAATCCGGAGGATATTTGAGATCGCCGAAGGCAGACAGCCCGTGCAGTTTCACGCCGGTCGGGATGGCGGCGAAAGCCCGGCCGGGCAGCAGCGCTGCAGCGGCGGCCGCACCGCCAAGGGCCAGGAAATCGCGACGGGGCAGCGCCGCCATCAATTGCCACTCTTGTATTTGGCGGCCAGCGCTTTTTCCTTGTCCGGGTCGATCCACCAGGAATTCTGGTCGACGCCGCTATAGGCGGGCTGTTTCTCCGGCATACCGAACTTGTTCCAGTAGGCCAGCCAAACCACGGCGCGGTAATATTGCGGCACGACATAGTAGTTCCACAGCAGCACCCGGTCGAGCGCATGGGTGGCGGCAACCAGATCGTCGCGGTCGGTGGCAAAGATGATGCGGTCGACCAGCGCATCGACGACCGGATTCTTGATGCCGGCGTAATTGCGCGATCCCGGCGAATCGGCGGCCTTGGAACTCCAGAAATCGCGCTGTTCATTGCCGGGAGAGTCCGACTGCCCGAGTATCGAAGTGACCACGTCAAAGTCGAAGTGGGTGACTCGGTTGATATACTGGGTTTGGTCGATCAGGCGCAGCGTTGCGTCGACGCCGATTTTGCGCAGATTGGCGATATACGGGCTGGCGATGACCTGGTCGGTGTCGTTCCAACCGAGGATCTCGAATTTGAACGGTTCGCCGGTCTTGGCGTTGACCATCTTGCCGCCCTTGATGATCCAGCCTGCCTTGGCGAACAGATCGACCGCGGTCTTCAGGTATTTGCGCTCAGCCTGCGGGTTGTCGTAGACCGGCAGCTTGAATTCCTGGGTAAAGACTTCAGGCGGCAGCTTGTCACGGTACTGCTCGAGGATTTCGAGTTCCTTGCCCTGCGGCAGGCCACTCGACGCCAGTTCGGTGCCCTGGAAATAGCTGCTGGTGCGGGTGTTGGAACCGAAGAACAGGGTCCGGTTCATCGTCTCGAAATCGAACGGATACATCAACGCGGCGCGCACCAGGCGATCCTGGAACAGCGGGCGCCTGGTGTTGAGCATGAAGGCCTGCATCGGTTCGGGCGACGCGGTCTTGAATTCCTTCTTGATGACGTCGCCGGCCTGAACTGCCGGGAAATTATAGGCCGTGTTCCAGCGCCTCGAACTGTTCTCCGGCTTGATGTCGTCCAGCCCGCCCTTGGTAAAGGCCTGCCAGGCGGCATTGTCGTCGAGAAAATAGGTGAAACGCTGCCTGTCGAAATTCTCGCGGCCGATTTTTACGGGCAGCTTGGCCGCCCAGTAATCGGGCACGCGCTGCCAGATGATTTCGGAGCCAGGCTTGAAGCTGGCGATCTTGTAGGCGGCGGAGCCGAGCGGCGGCTCCTGCGTCGGCTTTGTGACGTCGCGCTTCTTGCCGTTGGCGTCGGTGCCTTCCCACCAGTGCTTGGGCAGCACAACGAGATCGCCGATGATCTTCGGTAGCTCCCGGTTGCCCTTCTGGCTGAAGTGGAATTCGACCTCGCGGTCGGACACCGCGACGGAGTCGGTGACGTTTTCGAAATAGCGGCTGTACATCGGGCTGTTGGCCTTCAGCACCTGGAACGACCAGATCACGTCCTCGGTGGTGATCGGCTGGCCGTCATGCCATTTCGCCCGCGGATCGAGCCGGTAGGTCGCCGAGGAATAGTCGGCCGGATATTTGTAGGCGTCGGCGATCAGCGGATGGCTGGTGCTGCCCTCGTCGGTCGCCTGCTCCATCAACGTGTCGTAGAGCAGGCCGCCGCCGAACTGCGCGAAGCCGGCGGCCGGCGAACCCTGCACGATATAGGGGTTGAAGCTGTCGAACGTGCCGAGCACCACTGAGTTCACTGTGCCGCCCTTCGGCGCATCCGGATTGACGTAGTCGTAGTGCTGGAAGTTGTCGCCGTATTTGGATTCGCCGATCAGCGAGGAGGTCGTACGCCATTCGTCCGCGAAGGCCGCCTGCAATCCGCCGGCAAAAGCGGCCAGCATCAGCACTGATTTCAGAAGCGTCCGCGCTCGGCCAACCGTCATGCGTTCTCCTCTTCGCGATATAGCGCCGTCACCATAGCGTCTGGGCCCAATCTAGATCATTTGGCGGCGCTGAAAACCGCAACCGAGCGGCTTTGTCGTCGCATATGCATTTTTCCTAACGAAAAAGCCGGGCTGAACCCGGCTTTTTCAAGGATTATGCCATTACAGTTTTGTTATTTTGCGGGCGCAGCCGGCGCCGGAGCGGCTGGCGCCGCGCCTTCTGCCGGCTTGGCAGGGGCCGCACCTTCGGGCGGCTTGGCGGCCTCATTTTCGGCCGAGGCGCCGGGCGCCGGCAGCGGCTTCGGATTGTCCGACAGCGTGCGCAGATAGGCGATGACGTTGGCGCGGTCCTCATCCTTCGGCAGACCGGCGAAGCCCATCGCGGTGCCCTTTACGAACTTCTTCGGCGAGGTGATGAAGTGGTTTAGATTGTCGTAGGTCCACTTCTCGCTGCCGCCCTTGGAGAACTCCTTCATGCCGGCCGAATAGGCAAAGCCCTCATGCTCGGCGACCGGACGGTCGATGATGTCCCAGAGATCGGGGCCGACCTTGTTGGGGCCACCCTTTTCGCCGGAGTGGCAAGCCTGGCATTTCTTGAAGATGGCGGCGCCCGCTTCGGCGTTGGCAGTGGTCAGCAGCTCGGCAATCGGCTTCACGGCCGCGGCGGGAGCGGCCGGGCCGCCTTCGGCGGGCTCGGTCGCCTCGATGGCGAAGCCGGGCTTTTCCGGCGCCGGCGAGGCAAACAGCGCGTCGGACACGATGCCAATGGAAAAGACGATGAACACGGTTCCGAGGAGACCGGCGAGCAGCTTGTTGACTTCGTTGGAATCCATACGCCCCAGGCTCCCTTTTCCGGCGGACCGATCCGTCCACTCCGTCCGTCGGTATCGTGAACCACCCTGCGAGGCGGTCAAATCGCGCGGAAACTAGGTCTTTTGCTCCGGCGTTGCAACACCTATAAGGGCGCTGCCAGTGAGACCTTTTGCCACTTTTGTCCTCCTCTTTTTCGAGCCCCTGCCCGCCTCATGTCCACCCTCATCCTGATCCCGGCCCGCATGGCCTCGACGCGCCTGCCGGGCAAGCCGCTGGCCGACATTGCCGGCACTCCGATGATCGTCCACGTCGCCCGCCGTGCTGCCGAGGCGGGGCTCGGCCGGGTCGTCGTCGCCACCGATACGCAAGGCGTTGCGGAGGCGGTGCGCGCGCATGGTTTCGAGGCGGTGATGACGCGGGCGGACCACGAAACCGGTTCCGACCGCATCTTCGAAGCGCTGACCATTCTCGATCCCGGCAACAGCGTCGAGACCATCGTCAATGTGCAGGGCGATCTGCCGACCATCGACCCCCTTGTTATCGGCGCCGCGCTGAAGCCTTTCGAGAACGCAGCGGTGGATATCGCCACGCTCTGCGTCGAGATCGTACGCGACGAGGAAAAGACCAATCCGAACGTCGTCAAGCTGGTCGGCTCGCCACTCTCGACGACGCGGCTCAGGGCGCTCTATTTCACCCGCGCCACCGCCCCTTGGGGCGAAGG
Source organism: Mesorhizobium sp. M0500 (assembly GCF_040321165.1). NCBI lineage: Bacteria > Pseudomonadati > Pseudomonadota > Alphaproteobacteria > Hyphomicrobiales > Phyllobacteriaceae > Mesorhizobium > Mesorhizobium sp. M0500. The sequence goes on along the minus strand of NZ_JAMYRB010000016.1, from coordinate 108,384 downwards.
CCCGCTCTACCATCATATCGGCCTCTATGCCTATCGCCGCGCCGCACTCGAACGCTTCGTTGCGCTAAGGCCGTCGCCGCTGGAGCGCCGCGAGCGGCTGGAGCAGTTGCGGGCGCTGGAGGCCGGCATGCGCATCGATGCGGAGATCGTCCAGTCGGTGCCGCTTGGCGTCGATACGCCGGACGATCTCGAACGCGCCAGGGCGCTCCTTTCCAACTAAGAAATTCTTCCCCCAATTCCCGAGACTCTGCGCATGCCTGAAAAGACCAACAAAATATCCTTCCAGGGCGAGCCGGGCGCCAATTCCGACACCGCCTGCCGCAACATGTTCCCGTCGATGGAGCCGTTGCCGTGCCCGACCTTCGAGGACGCCTTCAACGCCGTCGAGACCGGCAAGGCCGATCTGGCGATGATCCCGATCGAGAACACCATTGCCGGCCGCGTCGCCGACATTCATCACCTCTTGCCGGAATCGAAGCTGCACATCATCGGCGAATACTTTCTGCCGATCCACTTCCAGCTGATGGTGCTGCGCGGCGTCAGGCGCGACGAGATCAGGACCGTGCACAGCCACATCCACGCGCTCGGCCAATGCCGCAAATACATCCGCAAGAACGGCTGGAAGGCGACGGTTGCCGGCGACACCGCGGGCGCCGCCAAGATGGTCGCCGCGATGAAGGACCGCACCATGGCCGCGCTGGCGCCGGCGCTGGCCTCGACCCTCTACGGACTCGACATCATCGAGGAGAATGTCGAGGACACCGACAGCAACGTCACCCGCTTCGTCGTGCTGACCAAGAACAAGCAATGGGCCGAGCGCCCCTCGGCCGACGCCAGGATGATGACGACCTTCATCTTCCGCGTCCGCAACGTGCCGGCGGCGCTCTACAAGGCGATGGGCGGGTTTGCCACCAACGGCATCAACATGACCAAGCTGGAAAGCTACCAGCTCGGCGCGTTTACGGCGACGCTGTTCTACGCCGACATAGAGGGCCATCCCGACGATCCGCTGGTGAAGCTGGCACTCGACGAGTTGCGCTTTTTCTCGCGCGAAATGCGCATTCTCGGCGTCTATCCCGCCAGCGCCTCGCGCGAGCAGTGGAAGGTGGCGGATTAGGATCCGGTCAGGTCAGGCCGAGCTTGTTCTGCTTGGCCGGCTTGCCGCATTCGCGGCGGGCAATCGACCGGTTCATGGCGTCGATCTTGCCGCTTGCCTGGTCGGCATCGCGCTTGGCTTTCGAGCGCATATCCGGCGTGAACGGGCCAAAGCCCGTCGCCGGGTTGGAGAAGGACGGCTTGGCGTCCACCGGCAGATGATATTGCTGCGCCAGGCCGTTTCGTTGCGCCAGCAATTGATCGCAAGGCACCTTGTCATATTGCAGCGAGGACTGGACGTTTTCGTCCTGCCGTTCGGACATCGAATTGCCGACGCAGCCGGCCATCGCCAGGCAAGATGCCAAGACCGTCATGTTCCAGCGCATGAACGTGCTCCTTGTCGTTCGCAGCTGCGGCTTCTCATGCGCAGCGGCAGAAGTCTTAGCCAGATTTTACGCTGCCGGAAAGCAAGCTTGCCACTACGGCCAGCCCTTCGACCGGTTGGCGGCGATCCTGCCGGATGATCGTTGCCTGCAGCGACAGGACTGAAAAGCCGTCGGCGTCCAGAACCCGCTCTACATAGCTTTGGGAATGCGCGTAGCGGCGGGACGGCAGCAGGGCGAAGCCGGCGCTGTCAGACGATTCTCCGCCCGGGAGCGTCTCGACGGAGAACGCAAACAGACCGCCGCCGGCAAGCATTCCGGCAATCTTGTTCACCACCTTTTCGAGTGCGCCGACATAGATGAACACATCGGCCGCCGTCACCAGATCGGCTTTCGGGCCAGAATAGCAAAAATCCTGCAGGTCCGTCTTGACGAGCAGATCGTAGACGCCTTTGGCGCGCGCCTGCCTCAGCATGGCGGCCGAGATGTCGTAACCCTCCAGCCGGTCGGCGATCGGCCGCAGCTTCTGGCCCATGAGGCCGGTGCCGCAGCCGAGATCGAGCGCCAGCGAAAACCGGCCCGGCCGTGCTGCCTGGATGGCGCGGTCGAGGCATTCGGGCAGACGATAGCCGAGCCTGTCGACCAGTTCAGCCTCGAAACTCCCGGCATAGTGGTCGTACAGCGTCTCGACAAAGGCGCTGGGCGGCGCCTGGGCCGCCGCTGCCCTGCCGATCAATTGCAGCTTGAGCACCGCGCCGAGCCTGTCCGCCGGGTCGAGCCGCAGTGCCGTCGTCCAGGCCTGCGCGGCACGATCGCGCGCGCCCGCCGCTTCCTGCATCTCGCCGAGGCGGAACCAGCCGGCTGGCCATTGCGGCGCCAGTTCGAGCGCGCCGAGCAGCAATTCCGCCGCTGCCGCATGATCGCCGGATGCATAGAGCATTTCGGCATAGTCGGCGCGGCGGTCGGCGGTCAAATCGCCGGACGAGGTCTGGAGCGATTTCATGCGATCGGGTTCCGCCGGGTGTTTGCAGCCGGCTTGCGCTCTATGCTGGAGTCAGCAGTGACATACAACAGGCTTCCCGCGCCGGAATTAGCGCCTATCTTGGGGCCATGCGCGCCAGCGACCTGCTTCATCCCCGGCCGGAAGGGCTGTATTGCCCGCCCGGCGATTTCTTCATCGACCCGGTGCGGCCGGTCAACCGGGCGCTGATCACACATGGCCATTCCGACCATGCCCGCTCCGGCCACCGCTCGGTGATGGCGACGCAGCAGACGCTCGACATCATGGGGCTGCGCTACGGCGACAGTTTTGCCGGAACGACGCAAGCCGCCGTGCTCGGCGAGACGATTGCGCTTGGCGGTGTGGCCGTCAGCTTTCACCCGGCTGGTCATGTGCTTGGCTCGGCCCAGATCAAGGTCGCGCATCAGGGTACGTGCATCGTCGCGTCCGGCGACTATAAACGCCAGAAGGACGCGACCTGCGAGCCGTTCGAGCCGCTCAAATGCGACGTCTTCATCACCGAGGCGACGTTCGGTCTGCCGGTGTTTCGGCATCCGCCCGATACCGAAGAGATCGCCCGGCTGCTGAAATCGACCGAGCAGTTTCCCGAGCGCACGCATCTGGTCGGCGCCTATGCGCTGGGCAAGGCGCAGCGCGTCATGCGGCTGCTGCGCGATGCCGGCTACGAAAAGCCGATCTACATCCACGGCGCGCTGGCCAAGCTCAGCGAGTATTACCAGAGCCAGAATATCGATCTCGGCACATTGGAACCGGCGACCGTCGAGACCGGCCAAAAAAGCGACTTTGCCGGCGCCATCGTCGTCGGCCCGCCATCCGCCTTCGCCGATCGCTGGGCGCGGCGTTTTCCCGATCCGATGTCGTGCTTCGCCTCAGGCTGGATGCGCATCCGCCAGCGCGCCAAGCAGGGCGGCGTCGAGCTGCCGCTGATCATCTCCGATCACTCCGATTGGGACGAACTGACGGCGACGATCAAGGAGACCGGCGCGGAAGAAATCTGGGTGACGCATGGCCGCGAGGAGGCGCTGGTGCGCTGGTGCGAACTCGAAGGCATTGCGGCTCGGCCGCTGCATCTGGTTGGTTATGAGGACGAGGGCGATTGAGAATGCGAGGTTCGATGGTCACCTGCGCAGAGCTCTACGGCGCCCCTCTCTGTCCTACCGGACATCTCCCCCACGAGGGGGGAGATTGGATGTCGCGCCGGCTTTCGCCAACCACCAACGTTGCTGGACGGGTGGCAAGGACGAAACTGCCAATCTCCCCCCTCGTGGGGGAGATGTCCGGCAGGACAGAGAGGGGCGCGAAGGATCGCAAGCTTCCCCCCTTGGCGCGCCGCTCATGAACCGCTTCGCCGAGCTTCTCGACCGGCTGGTGCTGACGCCGTCGCGCAACGGCAAGCTGACGCTTTTGACCGACTATTTCCGCAGCGTCGAGGATCCGGACCGCGGGCTGGCGCTGGCGGCCATCACCGGCGATCTGTCCATCGCCGCGGTCAAGCCGGCGATGCTGCGCACACTGGTGATCGAGCGCATGGATCCGGTGCTGTTCGGCTATTCCTACGACTATGTCGGCGACCTGGCCGAGACCGTGTCGCTGGTCTGGCCGCAATCGCCTCTCGATATTGCGAACCACGAGCCGACGCTGGCCGAGGTGGTGGCCAAGTTGCAGGCGGCGAGCCGTTCCGACGGGCCGCAGGTCCTGGCGCGGCTGCTCGACAGCGCCAGCACGTCTGCGCGCTTTGCCATCATAAAGCTGGTCACCGGCGGCCTGCGCATCGGTGTCTCGGCGCGGCTCGCCAAGCAGGCGCTGGCCGATTTCGGCAAGGTCGATATAGCCGAGATCGAGGAACTCTGGCACGGGCTGACGCCGCCTTATACCGGGCTGTTCGCCTGGCTGGAAGGCAAGGCCGAAAAACCCAGGAAGACGGCGCTGGCGCTGTTCAGGCCGGTGATGCTGTCGAATGCCGTCGGCGACGGCGACCTCGAAAAGCTCGACCCGGCCGACTACGCGGCCGAATGGAAATGGGACGGCATCCGCGTCCAGGCGGTTTGCGAAGGCGGCATTCGCCGGCTCTATTCGCGCACCGGTGACGATGTCTCCGGCGCCTTTCCGGATCTTGCCGAGGCGATGGATTTTTCAGGCGCCCTCGACGGCGAGCTTCTGGTCGGTGACCCCAGGCAGGCGACGGGCACCTTCTCGGACCTGCAGCAGCGGCTGAACCGCAAGAGCGTGTCACCCAAGATCCAGCAGCAATACCCGGCCTTCATACGCTGCTACGATGCGCTGCAGATTGGTGACGAGGATGTGCGGGGATTTCCCTTCCGCGAACGGCGCGGCCGGCTCGAGGCCTTCGTCAGGACACTCGATCCGAGCCGCTTCGATCTGTCGCCGCTGGTCGAATTCACCAACTGGCAGACGCTGGAGGAATTGCGCCGCAAGCCGCTGCATCCGGTCATCGAAGGCGTCATGCTGAAGCGCTGGGATTCGCCCTATGTGGCCGGGCGGCCGAAGGGCCCGTGGTTCAAATGGAAGCGCGATCCGCACACGGTCGACGCGGTGCTGATGTATGCCCAGCGCGGCCACGGCAAGCGTTCGAGCTTCTATTCCGACTACACATTCGGCGTCTGGTCCGGGCCGGAAGGATCGGAGGAGCTGGTGCCGGTGGGAAAAGCCTATTTCGGCTTCACCGACGAGGAACTGAGGCAGATCGACAAATATGTCCGCGACAATACGATCGAGCGCTTTGGCCCGGTGCGCTCGGTACGGGCCGACCGCAGACAAGGCCTCGTGCTGGAGGTGGCGTTCGAAGGGCTCAACCGTTCGACGCGGCACAAATCCGGCGTCGCCATGCGCTTTCCGCGCATTTCGCGGCTGCGCTGGGACAAGCCGGCGGCGGAAGCCGACCGCATCGAGACGCTGCAGGCGCTGCTCGATAGTTAATGCATGTCGCGCAAAAAGTGTGCAGCGGTTTTGCGGTAACGACATGCATCAAAATAAGAACCTGAAGTGCGTCGCATGAGGCCGGTCCGAACGCGACGTGCTTTAGGGAACGACTGAAACGCGGATCTCGTAGATGTCGACCGACTTGCCCTGCTTGTCGAAGTCGGAATTGATGGCGATGGTGCCGGCAGCACCCGGACGCTTGTCGGGAAAGCGCACGTCGAACAGATATTCATTGCGCTCGCGACCGACCGCATAGCGCTTGCGGCCGCAGTCGCCGAGTTCGCCGAAATTGCAATCGACGGAAATCTGCGTCTCCTGGCCCTCCTCGGAGCGCGCGATGATGTCGAATGTGGCATGCTTGCCGGCGAGTTTTTCCAGCACGCCTTGCCCGACGTCGAAGCTGATGGCCGAACCGGATGCACCCGAGCGGATGCGCAGGAAGGAACCGCTTTCGTCCTGGATAACGTCGGCCTTGGCGTCCGACGGTGCATTGACCTGCGTCGGGTCACCCGGCGAAAAAACGTTGATCCAGTCGCGCGCCTCGTCCTCCTCGCCCTGCTTTGGCGGCGAAGCGGTGTCGTCCGGCGTGAAATCTTCGCCATCGACCGTTGGCGGCGCTTCCGGTGGCGCTGTGTCGAGCTCGGTCGCCGATTTGAAGACGCCGGTCTGGTTGGCGAAATAAAGGCCGATGCCGGCGGCTGCGAGCAGCGTCACACCGAAGAAGATCGCGGTCAAGGGCAGGCGGCGCCGCCTCGCCCGCCGGTCGTCGCGGTCGGGCGTCACTTCCGCGTCGTCGGTTTCGGTCGGAGCCGAAGCCCCCATGTCGATCACCGGCGCCTCGGCAACAGGCGCATCGGGCATGATGTCGGGGACGACAGGCAGGACGCGCGACCGGGGCGCATCGGCTTCGGACGGCTGCGCCGGACCGTCAACGACGACATCGGGCGACGGCTCGGCTTCGGTTTCAGTTTCAGCCGGAGGCTCCACCGCCGGTGCTGCCTGCAAACTGTCGGTCGGCGTGGCGACATCGGGAACCGCCGGCAGGAATTCCGATTCGATTTCGGTGATCTTCGCCTGGACCGCCTTGCGGCGCTTGATGGCGACCTCCACGGTGACGTTTGGATTGGCCTGCAGGGCACGGTCGAGTGCCGCGAAAGCCGATCGATAGACCCGCTCGCGAAACGCCCGGTCGTCGGCATTGCCTTTCTCGAAGGCATTGCGGATCGCTTTTTCGATCGCGTCCAAGCGAATTCCCTCTGCAATTTCACTCACTTTGTCATGATCGTTAGCCGCAGGCGACCAATCAATCAACAAGCGAGCGGCCGCATTCTGCCTTGCCGAGGGGCACAAAGCTTATTTCGGCGGTTTTCGGTAAAGGAATCAACATTTTTCGCTGATTTTCCGGTCACGGCCAACGTGGCGGTCGCGCGGCGTGCCGATGCGGCATCGCGCGGCCAATGGTAGATCCGCGCGGCGGCTGCCCTTGCGCCCGGCCGGAGGCGGCACGAATTGCCTCGTCCTGAAATCGCGACTGCCATCTTGAATTCGCGGCCGGTTGCGTCTATCACGCAGCCCATCCTGGAAGCTCGGCTTCCCGGGCCGCTTTAGCTCAGTTGGTAGAGCACATCATTCGTAATGATGGGGTCAGGTGTTCGAGTCACCTAAGCGGCACCAAAATTCTCGATGAATTAAACGGGACCATTTCACAGATCAACTCGATGGAACGTCGCTATCACCCAGCGACGCCACGGTCTTCAGCGCGCCGTCGAGCATGTCGCCCTTCTCGTCCTTCAGCGCGGCTTCGCGCAGGCGCCGGATCCAGTCGGCGGCGTCCGGGCGGCCCTTGACCAGGTCGAGTGCCGACAGCACCCGGTCGAATTTCGACTGCGCGCGGGCGTGGGTGTCGCTGTAGCCCTTGATCAGCCGGCGGCAGTTGAGGATCTCCGTGCCAAGCGCGTAGTCCTCGCCGACTTGGCCCAGCGCCAGCGCATACCAGCGCTCGAGATGCGCGGTCTCGACCTTGTGGCGCAGCAGGCGGCGGCGCCAGCGGCGCAGGCCGCCGATGAACCACAAAGCGGCAAAGCCGGCGAAACTGTCGGTGCGGATATGGCGGCCGCGGTTGATGCGGCGGTCGAGGAAGGCGGCGAGCTTCGGCCGCGCCTCGATGTAGCTGCCGAGCCCGGCCGGCAGCGTGCCGCAGAATTCCTCGATGCGCGGATGGAAATATTCGGTCACCTGCAGGACCGAGCCGTCCTTGACGCCAACCTCACGGCGTACGCGTCGGTCGCGGCTAGAGCGCGTCTTCAGGTCGGCGACGCGGATCATGTCGTCGTAGCACATGGCGTTGGCCAGATGCTTGGCGGCGGCGATCGACAGCGCGTAGGCGTGTTCGGCATCGTCCAGAGCGACGACCCGGTCGAGCCTATCGAGATACTCGCCGCCATAAGCAACGTCCTGATAGTCGACCACTTTTTTCAGGCCGCGAAGCGCCATGTCGGCGACAGGAGCCGGCAAAGCATCGACCCGGGCGGCCAGTTGCTGCCAGCCTCGCAAGAGACTTTGCGGGCCGCTCACCTTTGCCGTTGCGCCCGAGCCGGTTTCAGCGGCTGCCGGCCCTGCAGTCTTGTCGCCCGAAGGCGCACTCGCGATGCCGCGCGCCCGATCGTAGGCGGCGCCGAAGGCGGCGAGGCTGGCCTTGACACCACGGCCGCCGGCGCCGATCGCCTGCTCGTAGCTCTCGCGTGTAAACGGCAAGGCGTCGGAGCCGGCCAGCGCGCCGAGCAGGCTGGCCGAGATCATCGAGCCATTGTCGGCGGCGATCTTCTCCATATCGAAGGCGATGAAGCGCTTGGCCGCGGCTTCCGCCGTGGCATGCACCTTGGAGGACGAGGCGCGGCCGTCGCCGGGCTCGATCTTCTCCGAGACCGCGGCGATGCGGTGCGACGAGGCGATCAGCGTCGTGCGCTCGGGCGTGACGAAGCCGCGGATGATGGCGCGGCCGGCCTCCATCAGTTCGGCGGCAATCAGGATGTCGACGTCGCCCTGCGACGGCGACAGCGCGAAGACCGGCAGGCGGCCGGTGTCGGGGCACATTTCGACATAATAGATGGTGGCGCCGGTGCGCTGGGCGACGCCGGCGACCGAGGTCGATTGCGCGACGTAGCCGTTGCGCTCGGCGACGTCGGTGATCCAGTCGGCCAGCACGCCACCGCCCTGGCCACCGACCGCCAGCACGGCAAGCTTGATGACGCGCTCGTCTTCGGGGGCGCCGGCTTTCGAGCGCGATGAGGGCACGGCGTCAAGCATCGGCGAATATCAGGCGCCGGCTTTCACGGCGCCGCTGCAAGAGACCGATCATGGCGCGGCGAGCGGCTTCAAGGAAACGGTCCCAGCGGCTCGGATTGTGCACGACATCGGCGCGGTAGAAGGATGGGCAGAGCACCGCCGCATCGGCGACCTCGCCGCAATTGCCGCAACCGACGCAGCTTTGGTCGATATGCGCCACCGGATCGTCGCGCAGGGGGTCGTCCAGCGACTTCACCGACAGCGACGGGCAGCCGGAAAGCCGCATGCAGGCATGGTCGCCGGTGCAGATATCTTCGTCGACGCCGAATTTCGGCTTGACTATGCGCGCCCCGCCCTTGATCGCCTTGTCGACCAGCGGCTTTTCGCGGCGCTGCCGGTTGAGCATGCATTCGGACGAGGCGACAATGACTTTCGGGCCCTTTTCGTCCGTCGTCAGCGCCTCGCGCAGCGTGTCTTGCATCTTGGTTACGTCGTAGGTGCGGTCGATGTGGCGCAGCCATTTGACGCCCATGCCCTTCACCGCCTCGGTGATCGGGTGCTTGGTCGACTTGGTCTTGTTGCCGGCGCGGGACGACAGGATGTCCTGGCCGCCGGTGGCGGCCGAATAGAAATTGTCGACGATGACGATGACGCCGTCGTTCTTGTTGAACACCGCGTTGCCGATCGACGAGGTCAGACCGTTGTGCCAGAAGCCGCCGTCGCCGACGAAGGAGATCGAGCGGCGCTTGGCATCGGGCGAATTGAACGCCGAAGCCGAGGCCGGCCCCAGCCCGTAGCCCATGGTAGTGGCACCTAGCTCGAAAGGCGGCATGATCGAGAACAGATGGCAGCCAATGTCGGAGGCGATGTGGTGCTTGCCCAGCTCCTGCTCGACCAGCTTGGTGGCGGCGAAGATCGGCCGCTCCGGGCAGCCGACGCAGAAGCCGGGCGGCCGGCCCGGGACGACGTTGATCAGGTCGGCGGTGTCGAGCCCGTCGCCGATCTTGTTCGGCGCGCGGACCTCGCTTGGCAGCAGATGCGGGATGGTGGCGCGCAGGAACGATCCGATGCCGTCGAGCATCACCTGGCCGGTATATTCGCCGGCCATAGGCAGATGTTCCTTGCCGACGAGCCTGGTGCCGCGGCCGGCCTTGTGCAGCATCGCGGCAAAGGCCTGTTCGATGTAGTTGGGCTGGCCTTCCTCGACGACGAGGACGGCGTCCTTGCCTTCGCAGAAAGACAGGAACTCGTCGTCGACTAAGGGATAGACGGCGTTGAGCACATAGAGCGGCACGTCGGTGTCGCCATAAGTGTCGGCGAGGCCAAGCCGCTGCAGCGCCCGGATGACCGAATTGTACATGCCGCCCTGCATGACGATGCCGACCGAGCCGTGCTCCGGGCCGAAAAACTCGTTGATCTTGTTGGTGCGGATGAAATCCACCGCCGCCGGCCAGCGTTTCTGCACCTTTTCCTTCTCGTGCAGGAAGGACGCGGGCGGCAGCACGATGCGGCCGGTGTCGCGGCGCGGCGCCTCGAGCGCATCGGCCACAGTCATTGCCGGGCGCTTGTTGTCCTTGGCGATGAAATGGCCGTGGACATGGCAGCAGCGAATACGGACCTGCAGCATGACCGGCGTGTTGGAAACCTCGGACAGCTCGAAGCCGTCCTGCACCGCCTTGACGATCGACGGCAGGTTCGGTCGCGGGTCGAGCAGCCAGACCTGGCTCTTCATGGCAAAGGCGTGGCTGCGCTCCTGCATGATCGAGGAGCCTTCGCCGTAATCCTCGCCGACGATGATCAATGCACCGCCGGTGACGCCGCCGGAAGCGAGATTGGCGAGCGCGTCGGAGGCGACATTGGTGCCGACCGTCGACTTGAAGGTCGCCGCGCCGCGGATAGGATAATGCACCGATGCGGCAAGCATGGCGGTGGCCGTGGCTTCCGAGGCGCTCGCCTCGAAATGCACGCCGAGCTCGCCCAGGATATCCTGCGCGTCGGCCAGCACGTCCATCAAATGGCTGATCGGCGCGCCCTGATAGCCGCCGACATAGCCGACGCCGCATTGCAGCAGCGCCTTGGTGATGGCGAGAATGCCTTCGCCGGAAAACTCCTCGCCGGCGCCGAGCCTGAGCTTTTCGACTTCCTTGGCAAAAGACCGTTCGGCCATTTTGGGCTCCTTCCGTTACCGCCCCGATGGCGGCGCGTAAGATCAGATGTCGTGCTTGCGAATGTTCTTCAGCATCTTCTGCAATGTCGCGATCAGCGCCGCGTATTCGGCATCGTCGACATCGTCGAACATTGCCTCGAAAGCGTCGTGCATGGCCGGCCAGGCGCGCGCGAACTCGGCGCGGCCATCGTCGGTCAGGAACACATGGCGGATACGGCTGTCGGTGACCCCCTGCTCGCGCCGCACAAACCCTTGCCCCTCCAGCGTGTCGAGCGTCCGGCTCAAGGTCGACTGCTCGATGACGGTATAGACCGAGAGATCGTTGACAGTGACGCCATCGGTGACCGACAGCACGGCCAGCGTGCGCACCTGCGGAATGGTCAGGCCCTGCCTGCGGAAATTGTCACGCAAAGTGGCGTTGTAGCGGCCCATGATGCGGTTCATCAGATAGGGCGCGAATTGCTGCAGGCCGATCTGGCCCAAAGTCGAGATGCGCTGGCGCTTTTCAACCTTCTGTTCCATCACAGCCTCCCCGCCAGGAGAAAGCCGGAGCCGCCGCCCAAGCCAGCACCCGGATGGGTCGAGGCACCGATGTGGTAGAGACCCCTGACCCCGGTGGCGTGATTGCGGCTCGTCTTGAACGGCCGCCACAGAAACGACTGGTCGATGGCCGAGGAACCGCCATAGGGGTCGCCGCCGACCAGATTGATGTTCATCGCTTCCAGGTCGGCCGGCGAACAGGCGCGGCGTGCGATGACGCTGTCCTTGAACCCATCGATATGGCTGGCGAGGATCGCTTCGGCACGGTCGGCATAGGCTTCGCGCAGCGCCTCGGTCCAGCGACCGTCTGCCGGTGTTTGCAGTTTGCCGGCGGCATCGCCCTTGATATGCCGTGGCGCCTCGGGCAGTTGCAGCCACAGGACCGCCTTGCCGTCCGGGCAGCGCGATGGGTCGAGCGCGTGCGGCTGGCCGACGCACATGGTCGGCACCTCCGGCAGCATGCCGCGCACGGCTTCGTTGCAGGCCTTCGAGACGCCGTCGAGCCCCGGCGTCAGATGCAGCAGCGCGACCTTGTCCAGGCCCTCGCCGCGCCATGCTGGCGGCTTGTCCAAGGCATAGTGGATCTGGAAATTGCCCTTGCCGTAGCGGTATTTTTGCGCTGCCTCGACGTCGGCTTTCGGCGCCGCGTCGCCGAGGAGCCGCTCGTAGAGCTGCGTCGGCGTGACCGAGCAGATGACGCTCTTGTTCACGTTGATCGTTTCGCCCGAAGCCAGCCGCACGCCGGCGGCGCGGCCTCCGCTTTGGACAATAGCCGCGACGTCGGCGCCGGTGCGGATTTCGCCGCCACGTTCCCTCATCAGGGCCTCGAAGGCGGCCAGCAGATTCCTGGCACCGCCCTTGACGATCGGCGCGCCGGCCGCCTCAAGCGCGAAGGCAATGACCTTGGCGATCTGGCCGGAGAACGCGTCCTCAGGCCCGAGGCCGGCATGCAGCACCCAGGGCGCCCACAGCGCGCGCATGGTTTCCGACTGGTAGGTGCTTTCCAGCCAACCGCGCGCCGGCACCAGCGCGCTGCCGAGAAAGGCGGCAAGGCCACGCGGGCCGCGCCGCCAGGCCTCACCCGCCAGCAGCCTGGCCGTCGGGTAGGACCACAGGCTGCCACCGAGCAGTCCGAACAGCAGACCGGCGTTGCGCTCGATCTCGCCGACATCGTTTGCGTGCCGGTCGCCGTCGCCCGCGGCAAGCGCATTGATCGCCGCTACATTGGCGATACGATCGGTGCGCAGGACGGCATGGCTGCCGTCCGGGCGCAGCACGCCGGTCGGCGTGGAGGTGTTGCAAAACTCCAGGCCGTGCCGCGCCAGATCCTTGCCCAGCGCCGCATAGGCCGGCGAGGTGATGAACAGGACAAAGGTCGTCGCCATCACGTCGTGGATGAAGCCGGGCGCGGTGATTTCTTCGGTGCGCATGCAGCCGCCGATGCGGTCGTTGCGCTCGAGCACCAGCACCTTCGCCCCCTTGCTGCCAAGCATCGCCGAGCAGACCAGCGCGTTGATGCCGCTGCCGACGACGATGTGATCGGGAGCGCTCATCGATGCGTGCTCCTAGCCGGCAGGAGTTCAATTGCAGAAATTGGCGCTCTACGGCGCCGTAGAGCCGCAGCTTTGCAAGGCTGCCGCTCCCACTCCGTCATCACAGTGCCACTTCCGCACATGATCTTCTCCCGAAGACCGCAGCTACCCTATTGCCTTGGCACCAACGCCAACGCGCGGATCGGGCTGCCGGTGCCGTGCTCGATCTTGAGCGGCGCCGCGATCAGGATCGCGCCTTTCGGCGGCAGCCGGTCGAGGTTGCAAAGGCTGGCGAGGCCGTAGCGGTTAGCCTTGTGCATCAGGCTATGCGCCGGGAACGGCGGCTCCATTCCCCCTGCTTTTCCAGCATCCGTGCCGATCGTCTCGCTGCCCCAGCCCTTGATGTCCTTGCTAATCAGATACTGGATGGCTTCGGCGGTCGGGCCAGGCGTGTGCGGTCCGGTCTCATTGGCGTTGAGGAACTCGGCTTCCGAGCCGTTGCGCTTATACCAGTCGGTGCGCATCACCACCCACTCGCCGGGATTGATAGCGCCATGTTCGGCTTCCCATGCCTTGATGTGATCGACGGTGAGCAGGAAATCGTGATCGGCTGCCGCTTGCTTCGAACAGTCGATGACGTTGACCGGGCCGACGAAGTTCTGCGCCGGAATGGTGTCGGTGGCGCCGTCCGGATAATCCTTGCCGGTGATCCAGTGGTTGGGTGCGTCGAAATGGGTGCCCGAATGCTCGCCGAGCTTGAGCCAGTTCCACGCCCACCACGGGCCATTCTTGTCATAGGCGGAGATGGCGTGGATCTCGATCTTCGGCGTGTCGACCGCCAGTTCCGGCGGCAGCTTGATCAGTGGCGTGTTGGGCCCGAGCGGCGCCGTCAGGTCGACCACCTGGATGGCGCCTGAAAGCAGCTGGCCGGCGACTTCGCCTAGAAGTTGTTGTGTGTCCATGGTCTCTGTTCCCTCTTTCTCGATGGTGCTGAAGGCTCTCGCGGCCCTTAATATCCTACTAGACGAAAACATATGCATCTGCAATTATCTTTAAGCATAAAGCAAATGGGACGGGGCGTGAGCGAGTTCGACGCCATATTTGTCGGGGCAGGCCACAACAGTCTGGCATGCGCCGCGCATCTGGCGCTCAAAGGCTGGAAAACGGCAGTTTTCGAGCGTAATGCAACGATCGGCGGCGCCGTCCAGACGCGCGAATTGACGCTTCCGGGCTTCCGGCACGATTTCGGCGCGATGAATCTCAGCCTGTTCGCCGGCTCGGCCTTTCACAAGAAATATGCAAATGAATTGAAAACCCACGGGCTGGAATTCGTGCCGGTGGCCGACTGTTTTGCCAGCGCCTTCCCCGACGGTCGCTGGTTCGGCGTCAGCACCGACCTGGAAAAGACCGCCTCGCGCATGGCCGCTTTTTCCGACGCCGACGCACAGACATGGCGCCGTCTGGTTGCGGCATTCCCGGCGGAGGCCGAGCATCTGTTCCGGCTGCTGGGCTCGCCGATGAGCGGCCGTGCGCTCGCCGGCACCGCCTGGAACCTCTGGCGCAAGAAGGGTTTTGCCGGCGCGCTCGATACTGGTCGGTTGCTGCTTTCGTCACCCCGCGCCTGGCTCGAGGAGACTTTCCAGTCACCGCATGTCAGGGCGACGCTCGCCACCTGGGGCATGCATCTCGACTTCGCCCCCGATATCGCCGGCGGCGCGGTGTTCCCTTACCTCGAATCCATGGCCAACCAGCGCTTCGGCATGGTGCTCGGCAGAGGCGGCGCCGACACCATTATCCGCGCTCTGTCGGGCATGCTCACGGCCGCCGACGGCAAGATCGTCACCGGGGCTGATGTCGCCGAGATCACGGTTTCGGCCGGCAAAGCGACCGGCGTGCGGCTCGCTTCCGGCGAGACCCACACAGCCACCAAGGCCGTCATCGCCGGTGTCGCGCCCAAGGCGCTGACCGGGAAACTGTTGCCTAACGGATCGGGCGACACCGGCTTCGACACGGCCGTGAAAAAATTCCGCCACGCGCCGGGGACGTTGATGATCCATCTGGCGCTCGACGATCTGCCGGACTGGCGCGCCGGCGCCGAGCTTCGGCAGTTCGCCTATGTGCACCTTTCGCCGTCGCTCGACGCCATGTCGCTGACCTACCAGCAGGTGATGGCAGGCATGCTGCCGGATGAACCGGTGCTGGTCGTCGGCCAGCCGACGGCCGTCGATCCCTCGCGCGCGCCGGACGGCAAGCACGTACTTTGGGTGCAGGTGCGCATGCTGCCAGCCGAGATTGCAGGCGATGCAGCGGGCACGATCGCGGCGGCTCACTGGGACGAGGCTAGGGAGCACTACGCCGAGCGCGTCCTCGACATTATCGAGCGCTATGCGCCCGGCCTTCGTCGGAAGATCCTCGGCCGCGCCGTGTTCTCGCCCATCGACCTCGAACGCGAGAACCCGAACCTTGTCGGCGGCGACCAGATCTGCGGCAGCCATCATCTGGCGCAGAATTTCCTGTTCCGGCCGGCGCGCGGTTACGCCGGCTGGAACACGCCGGTCGGCAATCTGCACCTGACCGGGGCGGCAACATGGCCCGGCGCCGGCACCGGGGCGGCGTCGGGCTACATGCTCGCGCAACAACTTGGCGGGAGGTAGGCTCCATTTTTCATCTAGGGTGAAGGAGGACAAGGCGCGGTTGCCCAAGGAGCCTGAACCCACCGATTGACAACGACACCGCGCATAAAAGCAACAGGGGAACGACCATGACAATCAACAGACGAGAATTGCTCGGATATGGCGCGGCCGCACTTGGCGCCACGGCGCTCGGCCTGCCGCAAATCGCCAAGGCTGCCGGCGAACTGACCATCGCCTACAATGTCAATTTGCCGTCCTGGGACCCGACCACCGGGCCTTCGGCGGTCAACCCGACCATCCAGGGTCTCTACCAGTCGGTGTTCGACCAGTTCATCCCGCAGAAGCCGGATCTTTCTTTCGCGCCCGGCCTGCTCACCGAATGGGGCTGGAACGAGGATCGCAGCAAGATCATGATGACGGTGCGCGAGGGCGTCACCTGGCATGACGGCTCGCCATTCACGGCCGAAGACGTGGTCTGGTCGCTGCAGCGGGCGGGCGATGAAAAGACCGGCAACCCGATCCAGTTCGTCTGGAAGAACGTCAACAACTTCAAGATCGACGGCAACAAGATCACCGGCGACGTCGTGCAATTCGACCCGGTGTATTTCAAGTGGATGTCGTTCCTGACCGGCTACATCATGCCGAAGGCCTATTACGAAAAGGTCGGCGCCGAGGGTTTTGAGAAAGCCCCGATCGGCACCGGGCCCTATATGGTCGACAAATTCGAGCGCAACGCCTTCCTGCGGCTCAAGGCCAACCCGAACTACTGGGGCGGCAAGCCGGCCTTCGAAAACGTAACCATCAAGTTCGTCACCGATGCGGCGAGCCGCGTCGCCGAGATCGAGTCCGGTTCCTCGCAGGTGACGCTGGAAATCCCCTATGAGGAATATGACCGCCTGATCGCCAAGGATGGACTTGCCGGCTCATGCAAGAACGTCTCCGACATCGGCATGATCTTCTTCAACGACATCGACGTGATGCTGGACAAGAACGTGCGCCAGGCGGCGGTGATGGCGGTCGACAAAAAGCTTTTGGTCGACCGGCTGCTGCGCGGTTACGGCCAGCCCATCGATACGCTGGAGACGCCGGAATACGAGGCCTACGATGCGTCGATCAAGGTGGAGCACAATCCGGACAAGGCCAAGGAACTGCTGGCCGCCTCCGGCTATTCGCCGGAAAAGCCGGTCAAGTTCACGATACAGACGACCAAGGGCTTCAAGCCCAAGGACTACGAGATGATCCAGGCGATCGTCGGCATGTGGCGCAAGGTCGGCATCGAGGCAACGATCGAGGTCTACGAGATCGCCAAGCACTACGAGCTGCGCGCCGCCGACAAGCTGGCGCCGGCGGCCTTCTACAATTGGGGCAATGCCATCGGCGATCCCACCACGTCGACCGGCTTTGCCATGTATGGCCCAAGCCCGCATTCGGTATGGGACAGCCAGGACCTGATCGACATGATCAATCCACTATGGGGCGAGAAGGACGAGGCCAAGCGCATTGCCGGCTGGAAGGCCGTCGACAAATACATCGCCGAACAGGCCTATGTGCTGCCGCTGATCCAGTATGCGCAGCCGATCGTGCATGCCAAGGGCGTCAATGTGGTGCAGCATGTGTCGGGCGCACTTCTGCCGGCGCTGATGAGCCCGGCCTGAGACAGTCTTCGGCTTGCCGCGCGCCGTCCGGAATGACGGCGCGCATTTTCCGCCACGGGCGACCATGCTGCTGCAAAGATTCCTGATCCGTCTTCTGACGATGGCGATCACGCTGTTCGGCGTGGCCGTCGTCGTCTTTATCGTCATCCGTGTCGCGCCGGGCGACCCGATCGCGATGATGCTGCCGCCCGGCGCGACCGATGCCGACATCGCTCGGCTGCGCGCGCTTTACGGGCTGGACAAGACCATCGTCCAGCAATTCTTCATCTGGCTGGCCGGTGTCGTCAGGGGCGATTTCGGCACGTCGATCTCACTGCGGCAGGACGTGCTTGGGCTGGTCTTCAATCGCCTCCCGGCCACGCTGGAACTCGCCATCGTCGCGCTTGTGATGGCGCTGGCGATCGGCGGCACGACGGCGATCCTCGGCGCGCGCGAACGCGGCACCGCGGTCGAAGCCGGCATCGACATTGCCAGCGGTGCGGCACTCTCGATTCCCGATTTCCTGTGGGGCCTGGTGCTGATCCTTCTGTTCGGCGTGCTGGTGCCTATCTTCGACATTTCTGGCCGGGTGTCGCCGCAGCTCGACCTGCCCTTCGCCACGCAATTCTATCTGTTCGAAAGCATCGTACGGCTGCGCTTCGACCTGACCAGGGACCTGCTGGCACACATGCTGATGCCGGCGATTGCGCTGGCGCTGCCACTGGCCGCGATCATCTCGCAGCTGCTGAAACAGTCGCTGAAGGAAGTGCTCGACCTCGACTACGTCGTGCTGGCGCGGGTAAAGGGCTTTTCGGAAACGCAGGTCATCCTGCGCGAGGCGCTGAAGAACGCGGCCCTGCCGACGCTGACGCTGGTCGGCGTGCAGTTCACCTTCCTGATCGGCGGCACGGTCATCGTCGAACGACTGTTTTCCTATGAAGGTCTCGGCAACATGGCGATCGATGCCGTCATCAACCGCGACCTGCCGCTGATCCAGGGCATCGTGCTGGTCTTCGCGCTGCTGTTTGTGCTGATCAACCTTGCCGTCGACATGATGTACGCCCTGCTCAATCCGAGGCTGCGCCATGGATGAGGCCCGCATTTCGAGACATGGCTCGCGGGCACGCCTGTGGCTGGCCGGCGGCTGGCTGCTGATTGCGCTGCTGGCCGCAATTTTTGCGCCGCTGGTCGCACCGCAGGACCCGCTGGCGCAGGATTTGATGCTGGAGCGCCTGCCGCCGTTCTGGCTCGATGGAGCCGAGCCCGGCTACTGGCTCGGCACCGATAGTCTCGGCCGCGATCTCCTGTCACGGCTGATCTTCGGTGCCCGCATCGCCTTCATCGTCGCCTTCGCGGCAGCCCTTGCCGCCTGCCTGGTCGGCTCGACGCTGGGGCTGATCGCCGGCTATTTCGGCGGCTGGGCCGACCGCATCATCTCGCGTATCGTCGATGTCTGGATGGCGTTTCCGCCGGTGCTGTTTGCCATCCTTCTGGTCGCCGTGCTCGGCACCGGCTTGAGCTCGGTTATCATTGCCATTGCCGTCATCGACTGGACGCGCTTCTGCCGGGTGATCCGCGCCGAGACGATGGGCCAGTCGCGCATGGACTATGTCGAGAATGCCCGCATCGCCGGCTACGGCCGCATCGGCATCATGCTGCGCGAAGTGCTGCCCAATGTGGTGCCGTCGATCGTCGCGCTGCTGTCGCTGGAGATGGGCATTGCCGTCATCGTCGAGGCGATCCTGTCCTTCGTCAATCTGTCGATCTCGACCGACGACCCAACCTGGGGCGGCATCATCGCCGAGGGCCGCCTGTCGATCCATCAGGCTTGGTGGGTGCTGGTGTTCCCGCTGGTCACGCTGATCCTGACGGTGCTGTCGTTCAGCCAGTTTGGCGAGGGCCTCAGGGCACGTTTCGATCCGGTGCTGCGATGAACGCGCTGGCGAAACCCTGCCTCGACATACGCAGCCTTAGCGCGGTGCTGCCTAATGGCTTGCGCGTGCTGCGCTCGGTGTCGCTCGCCGTCGAGCCCGGCGAGGTGCGTGCGCTGGTCGGCGAGAGCGGCGCCGGCAAGACGATGATCGGCAAGGCGGTGCTTGGCGTGCTGCCTTCGAGCGTGCGCATCGTCGAAGGCGACATGCTGCTTGAGGGCGAGGACCTCGGCAAACTGCAGGCCAAGGCAAGGCGCACGCTGATCGGCGCGCGCACGGCGCTGATCCCGCAAGACCCGCTGACCGCGCTCAACCCGTCACGCCGCATCGGCCCGCAGATGACCGACCGGCTGGTGCGCATCCTCGGCTGGAGCGGCGAGAAGGCCGATGCACGCATCCGCCAATTGCTGGACGAGGTGCAAATCCGCGAACCCGAGCGTGTCCTCAAATGCTATCCGCACGAGCTGTCCGGCGGCATGCGCCAGCGCGTGCTGATCGCCGCGGCGTTCGCAGCCGAACCAAGGCTGATCGTCGCCGACGAGCCAACCACGGCGCTCGACGTGACTGTGCAGAAGCAGATCCTGCGGCTGATCGCGCAACTGCAGCGCGAGCACGGCACGGCGATCCTGTTCGTTACCCATGATCTCGGCGTCGTCGCCAAGATCAGCCAGAAGGTCTCGGTGCTCTATGCTGGCAAGGTGGTCGAGGAGGCCGAAACGGCCGCTCTCTTCGCCGCTCCGCAGCACCCCTACACGCGAGCTCTGATGGCCGCGACGCCACGCTACACCGATCCCTTCGCCTCGCTGAAGCCGGTGGACGAGGCGGTGCTGGCCGGGCTTGCTTCGGAGATCGCCGCCGCCGATCAGGCCTGGAGGCGCCCGCATGGCTGAGCCGCTGTTTTCCGTGCGTGGGCTGAAGGTCGCGCTGCCCGACATGACGCGCAAGCCGCTGATCGGCCGCGCGCCCTTGGCCGAGATCCTGAAAGGGCTGGATTTCGACCTGCCAAAGGGATCGGTGACCGGCATCGTCGGCGAATCCGGCTCCGGCAAATCGACGCTTGGCCGCGCCTTAGTGCGGCTTCTGGAGCCGAGCGCCGGCAAGGTCATCTTCGACGGCCGCGACATCACGCATCTGGCTGAGGCCGAACTCCGGCCGCTGCGCCGCAATCTGCAGATGATCTTCCAGGACCCGATGTCGTCGCTTAACCCACGCCGCACCATCGCCAGCATCATCGCCGCACCACTCAAACAGAATGGCCTCGGCGACAATCTGAAAGCCCGAGTTGCTGAAGCGCTTCAGCGCGTCGGCCTGCCGCAAGGCTTCGCCAGCCGCTATCGTCATGAATTGTCGGGCGGCCAGCGCCAGCGCGTCGGCATTGCCCGAGCGCTGGCGCTGTCGCCGAAATTCGTGCTGGCCGACGAAATCGTCTCAGGCCTCGACGTGTCGACGCAGGCACAGATCCTGACGCTGCTGGAAAAGCTTGCAGCGGAGATGGGCCTGACCGTCGCCTTCATCAGCCATGACCTGTCGGTGATCCGGCGGCTCTGCCGGCAAGTGATCGTCATGCGCGAAGGCGCGATCGTCGAAGCCAGTGCGACGGATACTTTGTTCGAGAAGCCGCAGCAGGCTTACACGCGCGACCTCCTCGCCGCCATTCCGCTGCCCGAGATCGATGATGCCTGGCTGCTTCCCGCCGCAAAGGCGCCGGCATGAAACACAATCCTATTCGCACGCTAAAGAGCGGGCCTCAGGCGTGCACCCGGCAAAATGTCCCGCGATGGAGGATGACTGACATGAAGAATGCAATCCGCTACGCAGTGCTCACCGCCACCGTGCTGGGAGGCATCGGCACGGCTTACGCCAGTTCCATTCCCGGCATGCGTGGCCACGACCACACCGGCGTCACCGTCCCCGACATGGAGCAGGCGGTCGATTTCTTCACCGAGGTGGTTGGCTGCAAGAAGGCGATGTCGTTCGGCCCGTTCGCCGACGACAAGGGCACATTCATGCAGGATCTGCTGGGCGTCGATCCCAAGGCGGTGATTGAGGAGATCACCCTGGTCCGCTGCGGACACGGGTCGAACATCGAGCTGTTCAAATACACCGCGCCGGACCAGAAGGACCTGACGCCTCGCAACAGCGACATAGGCGGCTTCCATATCGCCTTCTATGTCGACGACATCGCCGCCGCAAAAGCCTATCTTGACGGCAAGGGCGTCAAGACGCGGATGGGACCGCTGCCGGTTACCGAAGGCCCGGCGGCCGGCCAGACCATCCTCTACTTCCAGGCGCCCTGGGGCTTGCAGTTGGAAGCGATCAGCTATCCCAATGGCATGGCCTATGAAAAAGATGCGGAGACGGTGCTGTGGAGCCCGAAGAACCCGGAAAAATAGCCCGGGGCGTCCCTGGCCTGCGCAACTGCCGGCAAGCTGGGTTTCTGGGGCGGATTGTTTCAATCCTGAAACTTCAAGCTTGAATTAATCCGTCTCAGGCGTAAACTCGACAAACAGAAGCGAAGAGGAGATCGCACGATGAAAGTTGCGGTTCTCGGCGGCGGACCAGCCGGGCTCTACTTTGCAATCTCGCTGAAGCTCAGGGATGCCGCGCATGAGGTCACGGTGTTCGAGCGCAACCGTGCCGATGATACGTTTGGCTGGGGCGTCGTGCTGTCGGCGGAAACGCTGGAGAACCTGACCAAAAACGACCCGGTCAGCGCCGTCTGGATCCGCAAGCATTTCGCCTATTGGGACGATATCGCCGTCATCCATGACGGCGTGCGCACGGTCTCGACCGGTCACGGCTTTTGCGGCATTGGCCGCAAGCGGCTGCTCACGTTGCTGCAGCGGCGGGCGCGCGAACTCGGCGTCAAGCTGGTCTTCGAAACCGACATCGCCGATCCCAAGCCATATATGGAGAGGCACGACCTGGTTGTCGCCGCCGACGGGTTGAACTCGAAAGCGCGGAGCGCCTTCGTCGACGTGTTCAAGCCCGATATCGACATTCGTAGATGCAAGTTCGTCTGGCTCGGCACCCACCAGAAATTCGACGACGCCTTCACCTTCGTCTTCGAAAAGACCGAGCATGGCTGGGTGTGGGCGCATGCCTACCAGTTCGACAGCGATACCGCGACCTTCATCGTCGAATGCAGCGAGCAGACCTGGCAGCGCTTCGGCTTCGGCGCGATGTCGCAGCAGGAATCGATTGCCGTCTGCGAGCGCATCTTTGCCCGTCATCTCGGCGGCCACGCGCTGATGACCAACGCCAATTATATCCGCGGCTCGGCGTGGATCAATTTCCCGCGCGTCTTGTGCGAACGCTGGTCCTACAAGAACCTGGCGCTGATGGGCGACGCGGCGGCGAGCGCGCATTTCTCGATCGGTTCCGGCACCAAGCTGGCGCTGGAAAGCGCGGTGGCGCTGGCCGACTATCTCGAGTCCGAGCCAGACCTCGAGGCCGCCTTTAGCAAATATGAGGACGCCCGCCGCACCGAAGTGCTGAAGCTGCAGTCGGCGGCGCGCAATTCGCTCGAATGGTTCGAGGAGGTCGAGCGCTATCTCGGCCTCGATCCGGTGCAGTTCAACTATTCGCTGCTGACGCGTTCGCAACGCATCAGTCACGAGAATTTGCGGCTGCGCGATGCCGAATGGCTGGCCGGCGCCGAGGAGTGGTTCCAGCGCCAGGCCGGCGCCGGGGGCAACAATCTGCGTCGCGCGCCGATGTTCGCGCCGTTCCGGCTGCGCGGCATGGCGCTGCAGAACCGCGTCGTCGTCTCGCCGATGGCGCAGTACAAAGCGGTCGACGGCTGTCCGACCGATTGGCATTTCGCCCATTACGCCGAACGGGCCAAGGGCGGCGCCGGTCTCCTCTACATCGAGATGACGTGCGTCAGCGCGGAGGGCCGCATCACGCCTGGCTGCCCTGGTTTCTATGCGCCCGAGCATGAGGTCGCCTGGAAGCGGCTGGTCGAGTTCGTCCATGCCGAAACCGAGGCCAAGATCTGCGCCCAGATCGGCCATTCCGGTGCCAAGGGGTCGACCAGGCTCGGCTGGCAGGGAACCGACGTGCCGCTGCCCTCAGGCAATTGGCCCGTCATGGCAGCGTCTTCCGTGCCGTGGTCGCGGGAAAACCAGGTGCCGAAGGCGATGGACCGCGCCGACATGGATATGGTGCGCGACCAGTTTGTCGCTTCGGCCGAGATGGCGGCGCGCTGCGGCTTCGACATGCTCGAAATCCACGCCGCGCACGGCTATCTCCTGTCCTCCTTCATCACGCCCTTGACCAACCGGCGCACCGACTCCTATGGCGGCTCGCTGGAAAACCGCATGCGCTACCCCTTGGAAATCTTTCATGCGGTGCGCGCCGCGTGGCCGGCCGAGAAGCCGATCTCGATGCGCATCTCCGCCAATGACTGGCTGGGCATCGAAGGCGTGACGCCGGCCGATGCCGTAGAGATCGCGCGGCTGCTGCATGAGGCCGGCGTAGACATCTGCGACGTATCGGCCGGCCAGACTTCG
The DNA here is from genome assembly GCF_040321165.1 of Mesorhizobium sp. M0500. Taxonomy (NCBI): domain Bacteria; kingdom Pseudomonadati; phylum Pseudomonadota; class Alphaproteobacteria; order Hyphomicrobiales; family Phyllobacteriaceae; genus Mesorhizobium; species Mesorhizobium sp. M0500. The sequence continues at coordinate 84,709 of NZ_JAMYRB010000016.1, read as the reverse complement.
GCCGTGGCAAGACCGGTCTATGGCCGCATGTTCCAGACGCCGTTTTCCGATCGCATCCGCAACGAGGTCGGCATGGCGACGATGGCGGTCGGCAATATCTATGAGCCGGACCACGTCAACTCGATCCTGATGGCGGGCCGCGCCGATCTCGTCGCACTGGCTAGGCCGCATCTTGCCGATCCGTATTGGACGCTGCACGCGGCCGTCATGCTTGGCGATCGCGGCGTCAAATGGCCGGATCCCTATCTGCCCGGCCGCGACCAGCTCTACCGGCTGGCCGAACGCGAAGCGGCAGCGGGGTTGAAAGTATGAGTGCCGCGGCGACGATTTCGGGGCGTCATGCGCTGGTCACCGGCGGCGGCTCCGGCGTCGGCCGCGCGATCGCGCTGGCGCTGGCCGGCGCGGGCGTTGACGTGACCATCTGCGGCCGGCGCGTGGAGCCGCTTGCCGAGGTCGCCGCGGAGAACAAGTCCATCTTCGCCATTGCCGCCGACGTCACCGACGAGACGTCGATGGCGTCGCTCTACGAGGCCGCGGAAGCGGCACGCGGAGCGTTCGACATCGTCGTTGCCAATGCCGGCATGTCCGGCAGTGCCCCGGCGCAGCGGACCTCGCTGGCAGACTGGCAGCGCACGCTCGACGTCAACTTGACCGGTACGTTCCTGACGGTGAAGCCGGCGTTGGCCGGCATGGCAGTGCGCAAGACTGGCCGTATCATCTTCGTCGCTTCCACCGCCGGACTGAAAGGCTATCCCTATGTCGCAGCTTACGTTGCCGCCAAGCATGGCGTCGTCGGCCTGATGCGGGCACTCGCCGTCGAGACCGCCAAGTCCGGCATAACAGTGAATGCCGTGTGCCCAGGGTTTGTCGAAACCGAGATGCTGGAGAGCACCGTCCAGCGCATCGTCCAAACGACCGGCCGCTCGTCCGAGCAGGCACGGACAAGCCTAGCCGCGACCAACCCGCAAGGCCGCTTCATCCAGCCGGAAGAAATTGCGGCCGCGGTACTTTATCTGTGTGGCGACGCCGCCCGGTCGATTACCGGGCAGACGATTTCGATCTCCGGAGGTGGGACATGGTAGCCGGTCCCCTGCCCGCCCCGTCCGGACCCGGCAAGGACCGCCTGCGGCTGTGGATACGCCTGCTGCGCGCCTCGCGCGCCATCGAGGCCGAGCTGCGCGAACGACTGCGGCAAGAGTTCAACACAACGCTGCCACGCTTCGACGTGATGGCCGCGCTCTACCGCGCGCCGGAGGGCATGCTGATGAGCGATCTTTCGCGCTTCCTGCTGGTGTCCAACGGCAATGTCACCGGCATCATCGACCGGCTGGTCTCGGAAGGGTTGGTGATGCGGGCCCGACGCAATGGCGACCGCCGCACCTCGATGGTGCGGCTGACGGAAGAGGGATCGAAGATTTTCGCCGTGATCGCCGCCGCGCATGAAAAATGGGTCGGCGAGTTGCTGGGCGATGTGAGCGAGGATGAGGCGCGCCGGCTGACCGGCATGCTGACCTCCTTCCGCAGCAATTGGGAGGGACGGGAATGACGAAGCTGGCCGGCCGCAAGCCGAAGCATTTCCTCTGGCAGGTCGAAGGCAAGATCGCAAAGATCCGGCTCGATCGACCGGAGCGCAAGAACCCGCTGACCTTCGACAGCTATGCCGAATTGCGCGACATATTTCGCGACCTTGTCTACGCCGATGATGTCGATGCTGTGGTGGTCCTGCCCAATGGCGGCAATTTCTGCTCGGGCGGCGATGTCCACGAAATCATCGGCCCACTGGTCAAGATGGACATGAAGGCGCTGCTCGCCTTCACCCGCATGACGGGCGATTTCGTCAAGGCGATGCTGAATTGCGGCAAGCCGATTATTGCGGCGGTCGATGGCGTGGCGGTCGGCGCCGGCGCGATTATCGCCATGGCCTCCGATATCCGCATCGCCACGCCCCAGGCCAAGACAGCATTCCTGTTCACCCGCGTCGGCCTTGCCGGCTGCGACATGGGGGCCTGCGCGATCCTGCCGCGCATCATTGGCCAGGGCCGCGCCGCCGAGCTGCTCTATACCGGCCGCACGATGAGTGCCGAGGAAGGCGAGCGCTGGGGCTTCTACAACCGGCTGGTCGATACCGCAACGCTTGAGGCCGACGCGCTCGACATGGCCGCGCGCATCGTTTCCGGCCCGACCTTCGCCCATGGCATGACCAAGACGCAGCTGAACCAGGAATGGTCGATGGGTCTCGACCAGGCGATCGAAGCGGAAGCGCAGGCGCAGGCGATCTGCATGCAGACCCGCGATTTCGAGCGGGCGTACACGGCTTTCGTGGCTAAGGAGAAGCCGGTGTTCGAGGGAAATTGAGATGATCGCTTCCACGCTGGCGGGACAGCACCCCCCTCTGGCCTGCCGGCCATCTCCCCCTCAAGGGGGGAGATTGGATATCAGGCCCGCTTTCGCCAATCTCCAACATCGCAGGGAGAGCCGTGGCAGCGAAGCCGCCAATCTCCCCCCTAGAGGGGGAGATGTCCAGCAGGACAGAGGGAGGCGCCGTGGAGCGCCAGGGCCGGAGAATTGTGGAGGCAGCAATGCCTGACCGTTCCTTCCTCTCCTGGCCGTTCTTCGAGGATCGCCACCGCGATCTGGCGGAGCGGCTGGAGGCATGGTGCGCCAAGAACCTGCCGGTCGCGCATGACGATGTCGACGCGGCCTGCCGCGAGCTGGTGGCCAAGCTCGGCCAGGACGGCTGGCTGAAGCCGACGGCGCTCGATGTGGACAATCCGGGACCGCTCGACGTGCGCACGCTCTGCCTCACGCGCGAAACGCTGGCCCGGCATGACGGGCTGGCCGATTTCGCCTTCGCGATGCAAGGGCTCGGCACCGGCGCACTCAGCCTGTTCGGCACGCCCGACCAGCAGCACTGGCTGGCTAAGACACGGGCCGGCAAGGCGATTTCGGCTTTCGCACTGTCGGAGCCGCGCTCGGGCTCGGACGTTGCCAATATGGAAATGACGGCTACACGTGACGGTGACAGCTATCTCTTGTCCGGCGAAAAGACCTGGATCTCCAACGGCGGTATCGCTGACTTTTATGCTGTCTTTGCCCGCACCGGCGAAGCGCCGGGCGCCAAGGGGCTTTCCGCCTTTGTCGTGCCTTCCGAAACCGAGGGGCTGATCGTTGCCGAGCGGCTGGAGGTGATCGCGCCGCACCCGCTCGCCCGGCTGTCCTTCGACAATGCACGCATTCCAGCCTCGGCGCTGATCGGCAAACCCGGTGACGGTTTTCGCATCGCCATGTCCGTGCTCGACGTGTTCCGTTCGACCGTCGGCGCAGCGGCGCTCGGCTTTGCCCGGCGCGCGCTGGACGAAAGCATCACAAGAGTGGCCGAGCGCAGGCTGTTCGATGCGCCGATGGCCGAGCTGCAGATGGTGCAGGGCCACATCGCCGAGATGGCGTTGGATGTCGATGCCGCCGCGTTGCTGGTCTATCGTGCCGCCTGGACCAAGGACATGGGCGCGGCTCGGGTTACCCGCGAAGCCGCCATGGCCAAGCTGTTCGCTACCGACAAAGCGCAGGAGGTGATCGACAAGGCTGTGCAGCTGCATGGCGGCGACGGCGTCCGCAAGGGCCATATCGTCGAAAGCCTGTATCGCGAGATCCGGGCGCTGCGCATCTACGAGGGAGCGTCCGACGTGCAGAAGGTGGTGATTGCACGGCAAGTGATGGGAGCGGCCTGAGACAGGAGTTTGCGTGAAAATTATTGTCTTCGAGTTTTGAGCGACCGGATTTGAGCATTGGGAGGTTTTGACATGCACACCATCCTGCAGCCGGAAGGCTGGGCGAAACCCGTCGGCTATGCCAATGGCGTCGCCGCGCGTGGGCAGCTTGTCTTCGTCGGCGGGCAGGTCGGCTGGAACGGACAGGGCCGCTTCGAGACCGATGATCTTGTCGGCCAGGTGCGGCAGACGCTGGCCAATATTGTTGCTGTGCTCGCCGAGGCCGACGCCAAGCCGGAACATATCACCTCGATGACCTGGTACTTTACCGACAAGGCGGAATATTTGGCCAATCTCAAGGGGATCGGAGAGGCCTATCGCGAGGTGATCGGCCGGCATTTTCCGGCGATGGCCGCCATGCAGGTGATGGCGCTGGTCGAGGATCGCGCCAAGGTTGAGATCCAGGCCACGGCGGTTATTCCGGAGTGACGGCAACACGTGGCAATTTTTTAAGCTTAAAACTTTCGCCTTGAAAAGCGCGGTACTTTGGATAGCATCCAATGTCTTGCGACTGCCGTGCCGGGAGGGCTTTCCGGCAGTCCCGTCACTTGGCGCATCAAAACCGTGCGGGGCCAAACCCGTCCGATCACAACCAGAGGGAACGAAAATGAACTTCACCCGTCGCAACCTGCTGCTTCTTGCTGCTGCCATCGGCATCGCCGGCGGCCCGGCCTACGCCGAAGGCGCGCTGAATGTCGGCGCCTATCCGACCAATCCGCCTTTTGAATACAAGAACGAGAGCGGCACGTTCGAGGGTTTCGAAGTCGACATCATCAATGAGGCGGCAAAGCGTATCGGCATGACCACTGATATCGCCGATCTCGGTTTCCAGGCGCTGTTCGCCGCCACCACCTCGAAGCGCATCGACGTCGCCATCTCGTCGATCACCATCACGCCGGAGCGGCTGAAGTCTCAGTCGTTCACGCAGCCCTACTATGATTCCGACATGGGCATCGCCGCGAAGGCCGACAGCCCGATCAAGGCCGAGGCCGACCTCAAGGGCAAGATCGTCGGCGTGCTGTCCGGCTCGACCGGCGAAGCCTGGGTCAAGGCCCACCAGGAAGCGGACGGGTTCAGTGACGTCAAGGGCTACGACACGCAGCAGAATTTGCTGCTCGATCTCAGCTCCGGCCGCGTCGATGCGGCGGTCAGCGATATTCCGGGCCTGGAATATTCTTTCACCAGGATGAAGGATCTCGCCGTAAAAGAGCGCATCAAGACCGGCGAGCAGTACGGTCTGATGATGACCAAGGACCACCCGCTGCTCGGCAAGCTGAACGACGCGCTGACCGCGATGAAGAAGGACGGCACGCTGGCCGCGATCCACAAGAAGTGGTTCGGCAGCGACGCACCTGCCGATTCCTCGACCGTCAAGGAAATGCCTATGCCGAAGGCCTGAGCGGCAGTTCGCGCTTAAATGTCGTGCCGGCTTTCGATGCCGGCACGATTTCGGATTTCGGGCTCGGGCTCGAGCGTCGCGGGACGCCAAACGTTTCGGAAATGCTGCGATGTCGCTGCTGGACACCTTCTTCAACGCCGACGTCATGGTCTCCAGCCTGCCGGCGCTGCTGCGCGGTTTCCTGAACACCCTGCTGCTCGGAATCATGAGCATCGGCATCGGTATTCCCGTCGGCCTCGCGATCAGCCTGGTGCGGCTCTATGCGCCAAAGCCGCTTCGGCTGCTGGCTGTCGGCTACATTGACATTTTCCGGGCGATGCCGGTGCTGGTCGTGCTGATCCTGATCTACTATGCGCTGCCGTTCCTCGGCATTCGCCTGTCATCGTGGACGTCCGCGGTGATGGCCTTCGCCATCATCATGGCGGCCTATTCGGCCGAGGTGTTCCGCTCCGGTATAGAGAGCATTCCGCGCGGCCAGTTCGAGGCGGCGCAGGCGCTCGGCCTGCCGTTCTTGCTGACCTTGCGCAAGGTAGTGCTGCCGCAGGCGATCCGCGTCGTAATTCCGCCAATGACCAGCAATTGCGTTTCGATGTTCAAGGATACTTCGCTCGCTTCCACCGTGGCGCTGCCCGAACTGCTGAAGGAAGCGACCAACGCGCAATCGCTCTATGCCAATCCTTCACCGCTAATCGGCGCGGCGCTGGTCTATCTGATCTTTCTCTGGCCGATGGTCCGTCTCGTCAGCCTCCTTGAACGCCGCTTTCAAACCGAAAAGACCCGCTGAATCTGTCAGCGCACTTCGCAGGAGACGATCTTGAACCAGCATCAGATTTCGAAAACCGGCGATGCCGCAGCTTTCCCGGTCGAGACGATCCGCGCCATGTTTCCCGCCTTGCAGCAAGCCGGGGACTTCGTCTTTATGGACAATGCCGCCGGCGCGCAGATCCCGCAAAGCGTGCTCGATGCGGTCACCAACCATTTGGTCGCGCATAATGTGCAGCGCGGCGGCCGCTATGGCCGCAGCGTCACCGTCGACCAAGCCGTCGCCGGCGCTCGCGAAAGCGTGGCCTTGCTGATCAACGCCACCAACCCGGCGGAGATCTGCTTCGGCATGAACGCCACTTCGTTCATCCGCCTGGTCAGCCTCGGCATCGGCCAGATGCTTTCCGAGCGCCCAAACGGGGAGCGTGACGAGATCGTCATCACCGACATGGATCACGACGCCAATATCGCGACCTGGCTGGCGCTGGCGCCCGCCGGCGCCAAGTTCAAATGGTGGCGGATGCGCGAGGACGGCAATCTGCATGTCGACGATTTGCGCCCGCTGGTCTCAGAGCGCACCCGGCTCGTCGCCTGCACGGTAACGGCGCATTCGATCGGCTCGATTGTCGACGTTGCCTCCGTGGCTGGGATTGCGCATGCGGCAGGCGCCGAAGTGTTCCTCGACTGCGTGCATTACGGGCCGCACGGGCTGATCGATGTGCAGGCCTGGGATTGCGATTATCTGGTCTGCTCCGGCTACAAGAATTTCTCGCCACATATGGGCTTCCTGTGGGGCCGCTTCGAAACACTGAAGCGCTTGCCGACCTTCCGCGAGGATTTCATCCCCGACGAGCCGCCCCATAAAATCGAAGCCGGCACGTTCATCTACGAGAACGTCTCCGGCATGGATGCCGCGGTGCGCTACCTCGAATCGATCGGCCGCAATTTCTTGTCCGAGAATAACCAATCGCGCCGCGACAACATCGTCGCCGGCATGAATGCCATCCGCGACTACGAACAGGTGCTGGCGCGCGAAATGCTGGCGGTGCTCAAAGATTGCGGCGCGACGATCTACGGCGTGGCCGAAGAGGCACGCCTCAGCGAACGCGTGCCGACCTTCTGCTTCAATGTCGGCACGCTGTCGCCACAGAGGATCGTCGAGGAAATGGCCGAGATGCAGATCGGCATTCGCGACGGCCACATGTATGCGCCGCGTCTGATGAAGCGGCTCAACCTCAGCATGGACAGCGGCGCCGTGCGCGCCTCGCTGGTGCATTACAATACGATCGAGGAAGTCCGGCGCTTCGGCGAGGCGCTGCGCACCATCATCGCCCGGCTGTCCTGATCGGACTGGGCGGCGGCGCCGGCGCGATCCTCGTGAAGCGCAAAGGCGATCGCACCCGGGTTCTCCAAGCCGGGGCGCAATTGCATGCTTGGGATCAAGTAATCGCCGCCATTCTGCTGCCGATAACGAATGGGCCGCATTGTCTCGAGCGTTCGCATCCTTTCGCGCAGTCGCTCCGCGACAGGCTCGAAATCCGCCTCCCCGAAACGGTCCACCCTGTAAACCACGAACGGCGGAAGCACGTCGTAGCCCGGATAGTATAGAATCCCGTGATTGATCGGGAACAGCAGGTCGTCGATCGGGCCGTTGACGCCGCGGGCGGAATAATGCTCCTCCCAGCCGCCGGTGGTCACGATCAGCATTGCGCGCTTGCCGGCGAGCGTTCCCTCACCAAAGCGGTCACCCCACCGCTTGTCGCTGTGCTCGCCAACGCCATAGGCGAAGCCGTAGGCATACACGCGATCGACCCAGCCCTTGAGGATCGCCGGCATGGCGTACCACCACAGCGGGAACTGGAGGATCAGGGTGTCGGCCCATAGCAGCTTGTCGATCTCGGCTTTGACGTCATCGGTCAGAGTGTTGGTCGCAAAAGCCTTTTTGGAGGCGCCGGCCGGCAGGAAGCGTGCTTCCGGCGGCCACGACGGAAAGTCGGCACGGTCCACCTCGGCTTTCCAGCCGTCGGCGTAGAGGTCCGACACCCGCACCTCGTGGCCCTGGGCCTCGAGTTCCCTGATGGCGACGTCACGCAGCGCACCGTTGAGCGAACGCGGTTCAGGATGAGCAAAAACAAGCAGGACTTTCATGGGTCTACTCCGAAGAAGGACGATAGACACCAAAGGTAGCCAGCCGCGGGCTGATCCACTATATGTAGGAAATGTATAAGATAATGCCGAATAATGGATAGATCGGACGTCACTCTCGAGCGCATGCGCACCTTCGTTCGCGTCGCCGAGCGCGGCAGCCTCTCGGCGGTGGCGCGCGAGCTCGGAGTTGGGCAGTCGACGGTCACACGGCATTTGCGAGAACTCGAGGAGGCCGTCGGCGTGCCCTTGCTCAGCAGGACCACCCGGCGCGTCACGATGACCGATGAAGGCAGCCGTTACTATGCCGACAGCGTCCAGATCCTGCGCCTCGTCGAGCAGGCCGGCGATGAGGCGCGGGGCACGCGCGGCGCGTCGGCCGGCACGATCCGGATATCCTGCACGGCGGCGCTCGGGGTCTTACATGTCAGCCGGCTGATCTTCGCCTTTCAGGACCGCTATCCCGATATCGGCATCGATCTCAGCCTTACCGACGAGCGCATCAACCTTGTGCGGGAGGGCGTCGACATCGCGCTTCGCCTCGGCCCGCTCACCGACAGCTCAATGAAACTGCGGGCGCTCGGGCAATCCCGGCGTCTGCTGGTGGCGGCGCCGGCCTATCTGGCGGCGCGGGGCAGACCGGCTGTCCCGCAGGATCTGCCTGGCCATGAAGGCATCCGGATGTCGAACATCGCGGGAAGCGACACGCTCACCTTGCAGGGGCCGGGCGGCGAGACCTTTGCGGTGCCCTTTGGCGGCAGATTTCTGGTCGACCATGGGCTTGCTGCGCGCGAAGCCCTTGTCGCCGGACGCGGCATCGCACCCGCCCACCACTGGCTTGTCGACGATCTTCTGGCGGCCGACCGGCTGGAAGTGGTCCTGCCGGGCTATTTTCCGCCTCCCGTCCCGCTGAGCATGCTGATCGTTCCGGAGCGTGCGGGCATTGCCCGGGTGCGGCTGCTGGTCGACTTTCTCGCCGAGCAGATCTCCGGCATTCCGGGGATCGAGAAGCGGTAGCCGGCCGGCAAACCTCGCCGGATCAGGCGGCCTTCTTCTTCGCCAACCGTGCCTTGATGCTGGCAACGTCGGCACGCGGCGTCGCCGCGAACAGCGTCCTGGTGTAGCTGTGCTTGGGGTCCGCGAAGACCTCGTCGCGCGAGCCGTATTCGACCGCTTCGCCGAAGTACATCACCATCACGTCGTCGGCGATATAGCGCACCACCGACAGGTCGTGGCTGATGAAAACATAGGTTAGCTGAAACTCGTCCTGCAGGTCGGCGAGCAGGTTCAGCACCTGCGCCTGCACCGAAAGATCAAGTGCCGAGACCGGCTCGTCCAGCACCAGAAGGCTGGGGTTGAGCATCAGCGCGCGGGCGATGGCGATCCGCTGGCGCTGGCCGCCCGAAAACATATGCGGGTAGCGATTAAAGTGCTCGGGGCCGAGACCGACCTTCTTTAGCATCTTCATGGCAAGATCGCGCCGCTCGTCGGCCGTGCTGTCGGTGTTGATGAGCAGCGGCTCGCCAAGCACGTCGCCGATCTTCTGGCGTGGATTGAGCGAACCATAAGGGTTCTGGAAGACGATCTGGACCTTGCGGCGCATTTCCTTCGACAGGCCGTTCCTGCCGATGTCTACCTTCTTGCCGTCGATGAAAAGCTCGCCGGAGGTCGCCGGGTCGATCAGGGTGATGATGCGGGCGAGTGTTGACTTGCCGCAGCCGCTCTCGCCGACGATGGCCAGCGTCTTGCCCTTGTCGACGCTGAACGAAACACCCTTGACCGCATGAACCGTACGGGAGGGGCGGAAAAGCCCGCCACCGACATGATAGTCGCGCACGATGTTCTTGCCTTCGACTACCGTCACGCTCATGAGGCGGTTCCTCCTGCGGACCGGGCTGCGACTACAGATGGGGCCGGCTCGAACAGCATGTCGGAAACAGTAGGCAACCGGTCGCCGACGGCATTTTCCGGCAGCGCCGACAGGAGCGCGCGCGTGTAGTTGCTCTTGGGGGACTCGAACAGCGACAGCACGTCGGCCTCTTCCATCTTGCGGCCCTTGTACTGGACGATGACACGGTCGGCGGTCTCGGCAACCACTCCCATATTGTGGGTGATCATGATCAGGCCCATGCCATATTTGGCCTGCAGGCCGACCAGCAGATCGAGGATCTGCTTCTGGATGGTGACGTCGAGCGCCGTGGTTGGCTCGTCGGCGATCAAAAGCTTGGGATTGCAGGCGATGGCGATGGCGATCATGACGCGCTGACACTGACCACCCGACATCTGGTGCGGGAAGGAGCCCAGCCGTTCCTCGGGGTCGGCGATGCCGACCAACTTCATCAATTCGATGGCACGCGCCCGGCGCTGGGCGCGGTCCATGCCCATATGGAAGCGCAGCACCTCCTCGATCTGGAAGCCGACGGTGAAGCACGGGTTGAGGCTGGCGACCGGCTCCTGGAAGATCATCGAAATGTCCTTGCCGACGATCTTGCGCCGCTCGGATGGGCCGAGCTTGAGCAGGTCGATGCCGTCGAAGGCCATGCGGTCGGCCCTCACCGTCGCGGTGTTGGGCAAAAGCCCCATCACCGCCAGCATCGCCACCGACTTGCCCGAACCGGATTCGCCGACGATCGCCAGTACCTCGCGCGGTTCGACCGACAGGTCGATGCCTTGTACCGCCATGAATGGTCCAGCGGCGGTGTCGAAGGAAACGGTCAGGTTCTTGATCTCGAGAAGAGGCATTGGATTATGACCTCTTCAGCTTGGGATCGAAGGCATCGCGCAAGCCATCGCCGATCAGATTGATGGCCAGCACAGTGATCAGGATAGCAAGGCCGGGGAAGGTCACCACCCAAGGCGCGCGCAGGATGAACTCGCGCGCCGAGGCGAGCATCGTGCCCCATTCCGGCGTCGGCGGCTGCGCACCGACACCGAGGAAGCCGAGCGCCGCAGCCTCGAGAATAGCGTTGGAGAAAGACAATGTCGCCTGCACGATCAGCGGTGCCAGGCAGTTCGGCAGGATCGTCCTCACCATCAAGCGAAGATGACCGGCACCAGCCACCTTGGCGGAGATGACATATTCGCGGTTCTTTTCGGCCATCACGGCGGCGCGGGTGAGGCGCGCAAAATGCGGCTGCAGCACCAGCGCGATCGCCAGCATGGCATTGAAAAGGCCGGGGCCAAGGATCGCCACCAGCACCAGCGCCAGAAGCAGCGACGGGAAGGCCAGGATGATATCCATGATGCGCATGATCAGCGTGTCGACCCAGCCGCGGAAATAGCCGGCGAGCACGCCAAGCACGATGCCGCTGGTGAGCGAGAAGACAACGACCACCAGACCGATGAACAGCGAGAAACGCGCCCCGAAGATCAACCGTGAAAGCATGTCGCGGCCGACCGCGTCGGTGCCGAGCAGGAACATCGATTTGCCGCCTTCCTGCCAGGCAGGGGGTGCCAGCAGCGCATCGCGAAACTGCTCGTCGGGCGAATGTGGGGCGACGAACGGCGCAAAGATCGCCACCAGCACCAGCGCCGAAAACACGACAAGGCCGATGACCGCGCCGGTGTTCATCGAGAAGTAGTGCCAGAACTCGGCGAAAGCCCGTTGCCTGCCGCCTGTCGGGATGGAGGCGGCGGTAGCTTCGGCGGCGGATTCGTCGGTCATCTCACTGCACCCGGATGCGCGGATTGATGACGGCGTAGAGCACGTCGACGATCAGGTTCACCGCCATGACGATCAGCGCGATGATCAGCAATCCGCTCTGGACGACGACATAGTCGCGCTTGCCGATGGCATCGATCATCCATTTGCCGATGCCCGGCCAGGAAAAAATGGTCTCGGTCAGAATGGCGCCCGCCATCAAGGTGCCGACCTGCAGTCCAATGGTGGTGACTACCGGGATCAGCGCGTTGCGAAAAGCGTGCAGACCGATGACGCGGCGCGGCGCCAGGCCCTTGGCGCGCGCGGTGCGGACATAGTCCTCGCCCAGCACCTCGAGCATCGCCGAGCGCGTCTGGCGCGCTATGACGGCAAGCGGGATCGTCGCCAGCACGATCGACGGCAGGATCAAATGGCTGACGGCAGATTTGAAAGCGCCGCTCCTGCCGGAGATCAGGCTGTCGATGAGCATGAACCCGGTCGTCGGCCTGAAGAAATACTGCAGGCCGATGCGGCCGGAAACCGGCGTCCAGCCGAGATAGCCGGAGAAGAAGATAATGAGCAGCAACCCCCACCAGAAGATCGGCATCGAATAGCCGGTCAGCGCGACACCCATCGTCGCCTGGTCGAACCACGAGCCGCGCTTGACCGCGGCGAAGATACCGGCAGGAATGCCGAGCAGGACGGCGATGATCAACGCCACTGTCGCCAGTTCCAGCGTGGCTGGAAACAGCGCCTGGAATTCGCCGAGCACTGGCCGCTTGGTGGCAATAGATATGCCGAAATCGCCGGTCAGGACCCTGCCGATATATTCCAGGTATTGGATGACATAGGGCCGGTTGTAGCCAAACTGCTCGATGAGCTGGGCGTAGCGCTCGGGGCTGACACCGCGCTCGCCCGCCAGGGCCAGGATAGGATCGCCGGGCAGAAGCCGGACGAAAGCAAACGCCGCCAGCGATATGCCGAACACGGTCGGGATGATCAAAGCGAGCTTGTGGAGGAGATAACGGAGCATCTTGCTTCATAGAACGGCGGCGCGGGAAGTCCAGCGCCGCCGTTCAATTTCTCAGGACTTATTCGGTGACGTCGACGCCGTCAAACCGATGAATGCCGAGCGGGTCCATAACGAAGCCCGACACCTTCTTGTTCATCGGCATGAAGACCTTGGAGTGGGCGATGGTCAGCCACGGAGCCTCACGCTTGAACACCACCTGAGCTTCCTCGTAGATCTTGGTGCGCTCGGCGACGTCCGTCGTCGCCTTGCCTTTTTTCAGCAGGGCTTCGAATTCCTGGTTGCACCAGATCGCATAATTGGACTGGCCGATGGCATCGCAACCGAGCAGGAAAAAGAAGTTGTCCGGATCGCCATTGTCACCGGTCCAGCCCAGTTGGAAGGCGCCATCGCGATCCTTAGCCTTGCCGCGCTGGCGATACTCGGTCCATTCGTAACTGACGATCTCCGCCTTGACCCCGACAGCGGCATAGTCGGCCTGGATCAACTCGGCGACGCGCTGGGCGTTCGGGTTGTAGGGGCGGCTGACCGGCATAGCCCAGATCTTCATCGACAGATCCTTGACGCCTGCATCGGCCAGCATCTTCTTGGCCGCCTCCGGATCATAGGGATCGTCCTTGATGTCCTTGTTATAGGACCACATGGTCGGCGGGATCGGGTTGATGGCCGGCGCGCCGGCGCCCTGATAGACCGCGTCGATGATCGCCTTCTTGTTTACCGCCATGTTGAGGGCCTTGCGGACCTCGACCTTGTCGAAGGGCGGCTGCGTCGTGTTGTAAGCCATGTAGCCGATGTTCAGGCCTTCCTGCTCGTCGACCTTGAGGTTCGCGTCGGCCTGCAGTCCGGCAATGTCGGCCGGCGCCGGGTATGACATGATATCGCATTCGCCCGCCTTCAGCTTCTGCGCGCGTACGGCCGGATCGGGCGTGATGGCGAAGATCAGATCGTCGATCTTCTGTCGGCCGCCATAGTAGCCGTCCCATGCTGCATAGCGCACGACCGCATCGACCTGATAGTCGACGAACTGGAACGGACCAGTGCCGACCGGCTTCTGGGTGAACTGCTGCCTGGTGCCGGCCTTGTCGAGCTGGTCGGCATATTCCTTGGAAACGATCGAGGCGAAATCCATGCCGAGGTCCGGCAGGAACGCGACTTCAGGCTTGTTCAGCACGAATTTCACCGTCAGGTCGTCGACCTTGACGATTTCCTTCAGGAGATCGGGGAAGCCCATGCCGGTGAAATATTCCCAGCCGGTGCCTTCCAGATAGCTGTACCACGGGCTTTCTTTCTTCCACTGGCGTTCGAAGGAAAAGATCACGTCGTCGGCGTTGAGGTCGCGCGTCGGCGTGAAATAATCGGTCGTCTGGAATTTCACACCCGGGCGAAGCTTGAAGGTGTATTCGAGACCGTCATCGGAAACCGTCCAGCTCTCGGCCAGGCCGGGCGAGATGGTGGTCTTGCCATGCTCGAACTCGACCAGGCGCGAATAGATGGTGCGCGACGAGGCATCGAAGTCGTTGCCGCCGCTCCATGGCGACGGGTCGAAGCCGGCCGGCGAAGCCTCCGAGCAATAGACCAGTTGTTTTGCATTGGCCACGCCGCCGAGGACGCTTGCAGCCAGCAACGCGGCTGCAAAAGTCAGTTTCTTTTTCATTGAGCACTCCCTGATGTTCTTCCAAGCCCCTCTGTCAGGCTCGCGAAGGCCGCATATAAGCACCGTTTTTCTAGCTTTGGAACTGCTTGTTTGCCTAACCCACGGGAAGCAGAAAAAAATTCCGGCACGCGGCAAATTGTGGAAAAAACGAGCCGAATCCGCAGATCACGACATTATTAGCGACTTCAATTTTTTGTTGATCGGTAATGCCGCCGATTGGGGGAATCGAGCCGTTCGGTTCAAGAGATGCGCGTCCGAAAACCGGTCGCGGCCAAGAGGTTTGACGGCAAGTCTTACCGCACTCCAGGTGGCGAGGCTTGCACGGCCGCCGCTTGTGGCAATACATAGATAGATGGGCAGCGTGCCGGATTTTCCCAGGTTCCGGATATTGCGGCAAGCGGTGGGATATCTTTGTTGATCAGGGCGGTGGTGGCGCGCAAGCATGCCGAAACAATAAGAACGATTGAGGGAGCGACAGGTGGCAAAACCGGCAAAGACAACCAACGCGGCGAAAGCAAAGGCCGAGGCAACATCGAAAGCGGTCAAGCCAAAAGCGGCCGCCGCCAAGCCGACGGCAACCGCGAAGGCAAGCGCGAAGCCGGCGGCGAAGACCACGGCTGGAACGGCTGCTAAACCGGCAACCGGCAAGACTGCGCCTGCTGCAAAATCTGCCGCCAAGCCGGCGGCGAAGGCAGTGCCGACAGCGCCACGACCGCCGGCAGGTCCGGCCAAGAGATTACCGAAGGCGATCACCGCACTGGCCGCTGGCCTGCCTGAAAAACCGTGGCTCCAGAGTTACCCAAAGATCGTGCCGGCCGAGATTGGCGACCTGCCCTCCAGCTCGATCGGCGACTTTCTCGTCGCCGTGTGCAAGCAGTTTGCGAATCGGCCGGCCTTCGTCTGCATGGGCAAATCGATCACCTATGCCGACCTCGAGCGACAGTCGGCCGCCTTCGGCGCCTATCTGCAATCAACGGGGCTGCAGAAGGGCGCGCGCGTCGCCCTGATGATGCCGAATGTGCTGCAATATCCGGTGGCGGTTATGGCAGTGCTTCGCGCCGGCTATGTCGTGGTCAACATCAATCCGCTCTACACGCCGCGCGAGCTGGAGCACCAGCTCAAGGATTCCGGCGCTCAAGCCATGGTCATCCTCGAAAATTTTGCCTGCACCCTGCAGGCGGTGATCGCCAGGACCGCGGTCAAACATGTCGTGGTCGCCTCGATGGGCGACATGCTCGGCGGGCTCAAGGGAACGATCGTCAACTTCGTTGTACGCCGCGTCAAGAAGATGGTGCCGGCATGGTCGCTGCCCGGCCATGTCAAATTCAACGCCGCGCTGAAGGCCGGCACCGGCAAGGCCTTCAGGCCCGCAAGGGTCGCGGCCGACGACATCGCCTTCCTGCAATACACGGGCGGCACGACCGGCATCTCCAAGGGCGCGATGCTTTTGCACAGCAACATTTTGGCGAACGTCGCGCAGAACGCGCTGTGGGCCGAAGACGCCTTTACCATCAAGCCGAAGCCGGCGCATCTGAACTTCCTCTGCGCGCTGCCGCTCTATCACATTTTTGCGCTGACGGCGAACGTGCTGGTAGGCATGCAGCAAGGCGCGCAGAATGTCCTCATCCCCAATCCGCGCGACATCCCCGGCTTCGTCAAGGAGCTGCAGAAATACCCGATCCACATCTTTCCGGGCCTCAACACGCTGTTCAATGCGCTGCTCAATAATGAGGATTTTCGCAAGCTCGATTTCAAGCCGCTGATCCTGACGCTGGGTGGCGGCATGCCGGTGCAGAGGGCCATCGCCGAACGCTGGAAGGCGCTGACCGGCTGCCCGATCAGCGAGGCCTACGGGCTCACCGAGACCTCGCCGGGAGCAACGATCAACAAATTCAGCGACGGCGTTTACACCGGCACGATCGGCCTGCCGCTGCCCTCGACCGAGATCGCCATCCGCGACGACGACGGCAACAATTTGCCGCTCGGCGAAGTCGGCGAAATCTGCATCCGCGGACCGCAGGTAATGGCCGGCTACTGGAACCGGCCGGACGAGACCGCCAAGGTGATGACCGAGGATGGCTTCTTCAAATCGGGCGACATGGGCTTCATGGACGAGCTTGGCTACACCAAGATCGTCGATCGCAAGAAGGACATGATCCTGGTTTCCGGCTTCAACGTCTATCCGAACGAACTCGAGGAAGTGGTGGCGCAGCATCCAGGCGTACTCGAAGTGGCGGCGATCGGCGTGCCGGACGAGCATTCGGGTGAAGTGCCGAAGCTGTTCGTCGTCAAGAAGGACCCGGCACTGACCGCCGACATGCTGACGGCTTATTGCCGTGAGAACCTGACCGGCTACAAGCGTCCCAGGTATATTGAGTTCCGCGCCGAGCTGCCGAAGACACCGGTCGGCAAGATCCTGCGACGGGCGTTGCGGGGCTAGGCGCAGCTTGAGCGATTGCATCGCCGGCGCCAACGCCGTGAGCATAGGTTCGCGCCCGGACCCGGCAGAGTTCATCCGGGCGAACATGCGGATCGCCCCCGTGCCCGCGCTTCCCGAAATTCGGCTTTACACCGCCCATCCGGGAAGCGGGCTCAGGCGGCTTCTCGAATGGAACCAACATGCGACCGAAGAAGACGGACCTGAACCGGAGCCACCGTACTGGGCCTATGTCTGGGCCGGCGGCGCGGTGCTCGCCCGCTACATATTCGACCGGCCGGAGACCGTGGCCGGCCGTCGCGTGCTCGACCTCGGCGCCGGTTCGGGTCTCGTCGGCATTGCAGCGGCAAAAGCCGGGGCAAGCGCGGTCGTCGCGGCCGAGATCGATCGCAATGGTGTGGTTGCGCTCGGCCTCAACGCGACTGCGAACGGCGTCGCTATCATGATCATTGGCGAAGACATCACCAGCGGTCCGCCGCCGCCGGTGGATGTCGTGGTGGTCGGCGACCTGTTTTACGCCCATGATCTTGCCGGCCAGGCCCTTTCTTTCCTCGACCGCTGCCTTGCAGCCGGCATCGCCGTGCTGATCGGCGATCCGGGCCGCGCCTATCTGCCCCGGTCGCGGCTTCGCCTGCTGGCCGAATACGAGGTGCCGGATGTCGGCGAAGGCAGGAATGCGGCGATGAAACCGAGCGGCGTGTTCTCGTTCGGACCAGCTAGCTGCGAGTCTAGACTGTCTCGCTGACCCGCGCCGCTAGAAAATCAGGCAGATCGGCAACCGAATCCAGGATGACGTCGGCGATCTGCGACAGCGATTCCCTTGTGCCGGTGCCGGACAGCACGCCGATCGCCAGGCCGCAGCCGCCGGCGCGCGCCATCTCCAGATCGTGGCGATTGTCGCCGACCATTGCGATCGCCGCCGGCCTGAGCCCTGTCAGATCCGAGAAGGCAAGGATCGTATCCGGCGCCGGTTTTGGATTGGCCACCGCATCGTAACCATAGGCGGCGTCGAAAAGCTGCGCGACGCCCAGAGTGACCAAGGTCTTTTCCGCGCCGCTGGTCGAGTCGTTGGTGGCGACGCCAAGCCGGTAGGATTTTCTGTGAAGCAGGCCAAGCGTCTCGACCACACCCGGCAGCGCCACCGCCATTGCCGATCCCTGCGCCGAAGTGATGGCGTTGAAGCGGGCGACGGCAAGCATCTGGTCCTCGTCGGACAGCCGCGGAAACCACAGCTCGACGACGTCCATGTTGGTGCCGGAGGCAAAAATTGAATCCGGCTTGAAGCGCTTGTTGGCGAAGTCGAAGCCCGCCGCCGCAAGCAGCCTGTCTGCCCTCCAGCGATCGCCTTCGGCCGCATCCATCGCCATGAAGTCGGCGATGCCCAGCCATGTCGCGTTGAAATCTACGAGCGTGCCGTCCTTGTCGAACAATACTCCCTTGATGTCCGCCAAGCTTTTCACTCCAGGCCGCGCAAGCGGTGAATGTATTCCACCAGTCCGGCAGTCGAGGCATCCCGCTTTGCGGCGTTCTCCTTGCCTTCAACGACGGGCAGCAGCCCGGTCGCCAGTTCCTTGCCGAGCTCGACGCCCCATTGGTCGAAGGAGTTGATGTTGAACAGCGTGCCTTCGACAAAGACGCGGTGTTCGTAAAGCGCAATCAGGCGTCCGAATGTATGCGGGTCGAGCTTTCTGTAGAGAATCGTCACCGAGGGGCGGTCGCCGGAGAAGACGCGGTGCGGAGCAATCCTGTCGACATCGGCGGGCTTCATGCCTTTCGCCAGCATCTGCGCGCGGGCTTCCTCAAGCGTGCGGCCCTTCATGAAGGCTTCCGACTGCGCCAGGCAATTGGCAAGCAGAAGGTCGTGGTGGTGCTTCAGCTCCGGTTCGTGGCCGACGGCAGCGGCGAGGAATTCGACCGGAATGAAATCGGTGCCCTGATGCAGCAACTGGAAGAAGGCATGCTGGCCATTGGTGCCGGGCTCGCCCCAGACCAGCGGGCCGGTCGGCGTCGTTACAGCGCCGCCGTCCAGGGTGACGCTCTTGCCGTTCGATTCCATGTCGAGCTGCTGCAGATAGGCCGGCAGCCTGGACAGACGCTGATCGTAGGGGATGACGGCGCGAGCGGGGTATTTGCAGATCACGCGGTGCCACCAGCCAATCAGCCCCATCAGCGCCGGCAGGTTCTCCGCCAGCGGCGCGGTGCGGAAATGCTCGTCCATCTCATGGGCGCCGTCGAGAAAGGCGCGAAAATCCTTCGGGCCGATGGCGATCATCACCGGCAGACCGATCGCACCCCAGACTGAATAGCGGCCGCCGACCCAGTCCCAGAAGCCGAAGACGCGATCGGGCGCGATGCCGAATTTGGCGACCAGGTCGAGCGCCGTCGAGACGGCGGCGAAATGCTTGCCGACCGCTTCCTTGCCGAGCGCTTTCTCGACCCATCTGCGCGCGGTTTCGGCATTGGTCATCGTCTCGACCGTGGTGAAGGTCTTGGAGGCGATGATGAACAGGGTGGTTTCGGCGGAAAGACCCTTCAGCGTGTCGTGGATATGGGCACCGTCGATATTGGATACGTAATGCGCGCGCGGCCCGTCATGATAGGGCGCCAGCGCCAGCGTCGCCATGGCCGGGCCGAGATCGGAGCCGCCGATGCCGATGTTGACGATGTCGGTGATTTTCTTGCCGGTCGCGCCGGCTGCCTTGCCGGAACGCACCGCGTCGGCGAAGGCACCCATCGCGTCGAGTACGGCAAGGACTTCCGCCTTCACGTCCTGGCCGTCGAGCACGATGCCCTTGCCGGTCAGGTTGCGCAGCGCCGTGTGCAGCACGGCACGGCCTTCAGTGACGTTGATCTTCTTGCCGGCAAACATCGCGTCGCGCCGGCCTTCGAGGTCGGCGGCCTCAGCCAGCTTCTCCAGCAACTCCATCGTCCGCGCATCAACCGCGCATTTCGACCAGTCGAGCAGCAGGTCGCCGTCACTGGCGGAGAATTTCTCGAAGCGCTGCGGATCGGCAGCGAAAGCCTCGCGCATCGAGCCCGATTTGGCCGCACGGTGATCGCGCAACGCGTCGAGCTGCTTTTGAAAGGACGATTGATCCACTGCTTCGCTCCAGTTCTTGAGGTGCATCTTATCAGGCCGGATGTTTCCGGCGCGTGTCGTCGCGGCAAACTATCGGGTCGAATTCCATCTGTTTCAATGCGCAGCGATGCCGCAGCGCAGCGTGGGCCGGCTCAAAGGATCACTGGCATAAATCCCAGCGATCAGAAAAATTGATTGGCGCAACACCTTGTGCCACCGGTACATTCGACTGGTCCAGCCAAGTGAGAAACGCTGGCCATCGAGGAACATCTCCCATGCCACAGCGAAACGACACGGCCATATGGTCCGGCCTGTTCCGGATTTCGGCGGAATCCGGTCAGACCCTGCAGGCGCAGATCCGCCAGGCGATCGTCGCCGCCATCCTCGACCGGCAGATCGCGGCTTCCATGCCGCTTCCGTCCTGCCGGATTCTTGCCGAAAAACTCGGCGTGGCGCGCGGCACCGTGGTGCTGGCCTTCCAGCAGCTGGTCGACCAGGGCTTCCTGGTGGCGCGCGAGCGCCGCGGCCATTTCGTCAATCCCGAAGTGCTGGCGACGCCGGCCAAGCCGCATCAGAAGGCGCCCGACCAGGCCAACGAGATCGACTGGAAGGCGCGTCGGCAGATCGCGGCGAGCGACATGCCGCCGCCGGCCAAGCACGACAACTGGATCAAGTCGTCATACCCCTTCGTCTATGGCCAATTCGACCCGGCGCTGTTCCCGACCGCCGAATGGCGCGAGTGCAACCGCATGGCGTTGGCGGTGCTCGAAATCCGCAACTGGGCATCCGACATGGTCGACCGCGACGATCCGCTCCTGATCGAGCAGATCCAGGCACGGCTGCTGCCGCGACGCGGCATCTTCGCCAATCCGGACGAGATCATCGTGACGTTGGGCGCGCAGAACGCGCTTTACATGCTGGCGACGCTGTTGATGACCAAGGGCTCCAAGGTGGCGATGGAGGACCCGGGCTATCCCGATGCACGTTCGATCTTCCGGCTGGCCGGCGCCGAGATCCAGCCGGTTCCGGTCGACCACTCCGGCATCGTAACCTCGGCCATTCCCAATGATTCCGGCTTCGTCTTCGTCACGCCCAGCCACCATTGCCCGACCATGGTGCCGCTGTCGGCAGAGCGGCGGCAGGAGCTTTTGGCGCGCGCCAACCGGCACAACCAGATCATCATCGAGGACGGATATGACAGCCAGCTCCTGGACGAGGCGCCGCAGCAGGCGCTGAAGAGCCTCGATCGCTCCGGCCGCGTCGTCTATGTCGGCTCGATGTCGAAGACGCTGGCTCCCGGCCTCAGGCTCGGCTACATCGTCGCCTCGGCCGGGCTGATCTCCGAGCTTCGGGCGCTACGCCGCTTCATGCTGCGCCATCCGCCGGCGAACAACCAGCGCGCCGTCGCATTGTTCCTGTCGCTCGGCCATCACGAGGCGCTGGTGCGGCGGCTGTCGAGCGCCTTCGACGAGAGGCGCAAGCGTCTGGTCCATGCGATTTCCGCCTTCCTGCCGGAGTGGCGCTCGACCGATTCGGCCGGCGGCACGTCGCTCTGGCTCGAGGGGCCGCGCGGCACCGATTCGCGCGGGCTGGCGGAGGCCGCGGCCTCGCGCAGCGTCATCATCGAGCCTGGCGACCGCTTCTTCGACCGCACCGAAAAGCCATCGCGTTTCATGCGCTTGGGCATTTCCTCGATCGCGTTGCAGCACATTGAACCCGGCATCCGCGAAC
Organism: Mesorhizobium sp. M0500; assembly: GCF_040321165.1. NCBI lineage: Bacteria > Pseudomonadati > Pseudomonadota > Alphaproteobacteria > Hyphomicrobiales > Phyllobacteriaceae > Mesorhizobium > Mesorhizobium sp. M0500. Next base: position 63,065 of record NZ_JAMYRB010000016.1, on the reverse strand, counting down.
TTGCGACGGCAGCTGGACGCAGGCCGGCAGCGGCCTGATCTCCCTTCCCCGACCGGAGCCTGGCGCATGTAGTGCGGCTCCGGTTCTTTAGCTCCTTGGCATATGCGACGGGACCGGCTGGCACATAGGCTGTGCCAATGCCGGCGGCATAGTCGCTGTATAGAGGGGACGAAGCAGGCCGATGGTGGACCAACCGCCGCGCCCGCTCCGCAGCTAAAGTTGGAGTGCCTTCATGCCAATGGCCCATGAGAAGCAGGACGTGTCCGCAGACCAGCGTTCGCGGCGGTCCGGCGGGCGCGAGGCGCGCCGCGCCATGCGGGCGGCACCGCTTGCCGACGACGTCAAGCCGGTGCGTGCCGGCCTCGAAGGCGGAAGCTACAGCCCGCTCAGCGGCAGCGATTGCGAACGTATCCACGAGGCCGTGCTTACCCTTCTGGAGACGGTCGGCTTCGCCAACGCCATCCCCTCCTGCATCGAGGCGCTGACCAAAGCCGGCGCGACCTTCAGTGAGGACGGCCGCCTGCGCTTTCCTCGCGGCCTTGTGCTCGACACCATCAAGAACGCGGCGCGGCATTTCACCCTCCACGGCCAGGATCCGAAGCACGACATGGTGATCCAGGGCAAGCGTGTGCACTACGGCACGGCCGGTGCTGCGGTGCATCTTGTCGATGTCGAAAAGCGTGAGTATCGCGAGTCGCTGCTGCAGGACATCTATGATGCCGCGCGCCTGGTCGAAGGGCTCGACAACATCCATTTCTTCCAGCGGCCGATGGTGCCGCGCGACATTCCCGACCCGCTCGATATGGATTTCAACACGCTCTACGCCTGCGTCATGGGCACATCGAAGCATGTCGGCACCTCGTTCACTGTGCGTGAGAACGTCAAGCCGGCGCTCGACATGCTTTATGCGATCGCGGGCGGCGAAGAGAATTTTCGCGCGCGGCCTTTCGTCTCCAATTCGAACTGCTTCGTCGTGCCGCCGATGAAGTTTGCCGAGGACGCCTGCGGCGTGCTCGAAGCCTGCGTGGAGGGCGGCATTCCGATCCTGCTGCTGTCGGCCGGCCAAGCGGGTGCAACAGCACCGGCGGCGATTGCCGGTGCTGTGGTGCAGGCGGTCGCCGAAGTGCTCGTCGGCCTTATCTATGTCAACGCCATCAAGCCCGGCCATCCGGCGATCTTCGGCACCTGGCCGTTTGTCTCGGATCTCAGGACCGGCGCCATGTCGGGCGGTTCGGCCGAGCAGGCGGTGCTGACCGCGGCCTGTGCACAGATGGCGCAGTTCTACGACCTGCCAGGCGGTTCGGCCGCCGGCATGACGGATTCGAAACTGCCTGACATCCAGTCCGGCTACGAAAAGGGCATAACCGACGTGATGGCCGGTCTCGCCGGCCTCAACCTGGTTTATGAGTCGGCCGGCATGCATGCGTCGCTGCTCGGCTTCTGCCTGGAGAGCCTGATCATCGACAATGACATGCTCGGCCACTGCCTGCGCTGCGTGCGCGGCATCGAGGTGACGGACGAGTCGCTGTCGATCGACACCATCGCCGATGTTTGCCTGAAAGGGCCGGGCCATTATCTCGGCAACGAGCAGACGCTGCGGCTGATGCAGACCGAATATTTCTATCCGGCCGTCGGCGACCGCTTTTCGCCGAAGGAATGGAATGAGAAAGGCAGGCCCGATATCCTGCAGCGGGCGATCATCGAGAAGAAACGCGTGCTTGCCGAACGCTTCCCGCGCCATGTGCCAAAGCCGGTCGACGACAAATTGCGCGCCCGCTTCGGCGATATGATCAAGCTGCCGCGCGGCAGAATGGGCGGCTGAGCGTTACCCGCTCGCCGCCAGCAACAAGACACCGGCCAGCGCCGATCCGGCAAGCGTCGGCAGCATACCGATCTTCAGCTTCAGAATGGCGATCATCGAGGCACAGGAAAGCAGCGCCGCGCGCCAGTCTATCGATGAAAGCACCGGCACGTCCATTCCAAGCCCGACATTGCGCACTTCGCCGAAGATGACGTGCAAGCCGAACCATAGAGCGAGATTCATGATGACGCCGACGACGGCGGCGGTGATCGCACCGAGCGCCGCCGACAGCGCCTTGTTGCCGCGCAGCGCTTCGATGTAAGGCGCCCCAAGGAATATCCATAGGAAACATGGGGTAAACGTCGCCCACAGCGTGAACAGCCCGCCAAACAGTCCGGCAAGCAGCGGCGCCAGCAAGCCCGGCTGGCGGAACGCGGCAACGAAGCCGACGAACTGCAAGACCAGGATGAGCGGACCCGGCGTGGTTTCGGCAAGTCCGAGGCCGTCGACCATTTCACCGGGTGCCAGCCAGCCGAAGTACTCGACCGCTGCCTGCGCGACATAGGCAAGGGCTGCGTAGGCGCCGCCGAAGGTGACGACCGCCATGACACTGAAGAAGCCACCGATTTGAGTCCAAACGCTGGCAGGGCCGGTGAAAGCCCAGACCAGCAGAACAGGCCCCAGCCAGATCGGCAGCCAGATCGCCAAAGTGCGCGGCGCGTGCCATCGTGTCGGCCTGACGTGGGTCAGTTCACCGCGCTCGAACATCAGATCGACCACGCCCTTTATGTCGGGAACATTGCCCTTGCCACGCGAGGCGCCGGAAAAAACTGCCGGCGCACTACGGTTGCCGATCCAGCCTGCCAGCCCGGCAAGCAGCACGATCAGCGGAAACGGCACGTTCAACGCGTAGATGGCGATGAAGGCGGCGAGTGCGATCGACACCATGACCGGGTTTTTCAGCGCGCGTCTGCCGATCCGGATCACCGCCTCGATGACAATGGCGAGCACGGTCGCCTTGACCCCGAAAAACAGCGCCGCGACGAGTGGTACATCGCCATAGAGCGCATAGAGGCTGCTCAGGACGAGCATGACAAGCGCGCCCGGCACGACGAAGAGGAGGCCGGCAACAAGGCCGCCGACCGTTTTGTGCAGCAACCAGCCGATATAGATGGCGAGTTGCTGGGCCTCGGGGCCAGGGAGCAGCATGCAGTAGTTCAACGCATGCAGAAAGCGCTGTTCGCCGATCCAGCGCCGTTCCTCGACCAGTTCCTTGTGCATGAGCGCGATCTGCCCGGCCGGGCCGCCAAAGCTGAGCACGCCGATTTTCGCCCAGACCTTCACGGCCTGCCGGAAGCTCGGCACAGCGGGCTCCTGGATCTCCGCCGGCTTTTTCGAAAAGACGGCGCTCACGATGGTTTGCCTGCGCCGAGACTGACTGCGCCGGCGACCGGCCAGTTATGCGTCTCCTCGGTGGCATCGCGGCACCAGCGGAAGAACGCATCGTAAAGCAGCATGCCGGCCTCGAGCTGCTCCAGATCGTCGCGAAACATCCGTGACAGGCCAAGCGAGGCGGCCAGGAACCCGGCCGCCTGTGGAACAAGATCGAGGCTCGCAGTATCGGCAGCGCGTATGATCGTGGCCAGGCGATCGAGCGCTTCGGATTTGAGCCCGAACTCCTCGATCATGGTGTCGAAGGTGCAGCGTTCGCCGCGGTGGCTCCAGAACACGTTCTCGATGTCGAAAGGGATGGCCTGAAAGCGATCGGCGACGGCCGCCACTTCGGCCGGCTCGACGAAGAGAAAGACCGCGTGAGGATCGATGAAGCGCCGGATCAGCCAGGGGCAGGCGATGCGGTCGACCTTCGGGCGCGTACGCGTCACCCAAACGGTGCGGCCCTTGGCATCGGCGGGCGGTATCTTGTCGGCGTGAACGAGAAGGCCCTTGGCATCGCGCCACGCTTCAAACCCGCCATCGAGCGATTCGGCGGCAACGCCCTCCTGCCGTAGCCATGCGGCCACGCCTTGCGAGAGCTTTTTTCCCTGTTGGCAGACGACTGTCACTTGCCTGCCGGCGAAGTCGGCAGCCCAGTTCGAGACACTCCTGAAATCACGACGATCCGACCCCGGCAGCAGGCGCGGATCGGAATTGTAGTCATCATCGATGCGGACGTCGATGATTGCGGGTGCACCCGGCAGCCCAATCAGACGGGACAGTTGCGATACAGTGATAGCGGTTGTTGACGGCATGGCGTCCACCTCCTTGAAAGAGAAGCTTGGACGCGAACGTTGGGCTGACGCCTCACGGGGTCGTCGCGATGCACCCCTTGCGATGATCGTGGATTTGTCACGCCCGCTTGTCAAGCATTGCCGTTCTCGCGGGAGCAATCGCTGTTGACAAATGACCGCGTCCAACCCTGTGCCGGGCATTTCTGCCCATTAACGGCAGGCTATCGCAGGTGGAAAGCCGAGGCTTTCGCTCTGCGATGTACCCCCACCCTACCCCTCATAGGCGCTAGTTTAAGCGAGTTTTCAGATAGTCGGATTGTTTTCGCCGGCTTCGTGGGGGCTCACAGATATGACGCCATGTTCGGAGGAACATGTTGCGGAGCGTCTGCCACTGGAGTGGTCCACGAATGGCGGCGCAGATGGTTGCCAGAGCTAACTTCATGAGACGCCAGCGCGATGGGGTTACGGGTGGTGTTGCCTGGTTCAGAGGGGGAAGAGTCCGGGACTTGCCCGGCAATCTGTTCGGCGATGATGGCAACGATCAGCCTTGCGTAGATCCACGCTCGTGCGAGCTCAGGCTTCTTGGCCGGCAGCATGTCGAGGCCGGCCAAGCTCTTGAACCTTTTAAAAGCCAGCTCGATTTGCCAGCGAAAGCGATAGAGGGCGAGAATGTCGGCTGGCGGGAAGGCGTCGGCCGGCAGCGAGGTCAGGAGAAGGATATACTTCGCCACCTCAAGACTGCGCGGGTCTGGCTGCTTGCCGCGTTTCTTGGCATCCTTCAGCAGGCGCTTCTGTTCAGCCGCCGCTTGTTCGGGGTCCTTGCGCCGGACAACGAGGCGCAGCATCAGCGGCGTCGCTGCCTTGATGCCTTCGTGGATTCGAAGGTGCACTTCGCCTTCCTGCTCAGCCTGAGAGGCAAGTGCTGCGAACAGATCAAAAGGCTCGCCGTTCGCCTGCAACAGGCGCAACGAGTTCCAGCCGGTACGCACGATGAAGTCTGCACCGGCATCGATCACCGGCCGCAGATCGCGCGGTCGGGCATAGCAGCGATCGGCCAGTATGATATCTCCCGGCCGGTAGTTGAGGCGCTGAAGGTTCTCGGCCCCGTGCACGTCGGTCAATTCAAGCTGATCGACTTGACCGGTTGCCAGATCGTAGCCGACATGCAGCCGCCATGTCGTACGGTCAGCTCCCGGCTCGCAGATCGACGTGCCATCCAGTGCCCGCAAGCGATGCCCGGTCCAGCGCCGCACGGGCAGTTTTGTCTGTTCGGCAATCAGTGCAGTCGCGATATCGCCGAGCCAGGGTGCGGCTTTGCACAGCCGAGCGAGCAGCGATGGATCGGACAACCGCGCAATTCCGCCAGCCTCTGCCCATACGCAGGTCTCGCGCAGCGACATGCCGAGGCCGCCATAGGCCAGTGCCAGCCGCAACAGCGTCTCAGCGCTCTTGATTTCTCGAACCCGCGTCAAGGCTCCGCACGACCGAGCCGTTGCTTCCAGGTCAAAATTAGCCGGAAGTCGCCCGCTCACTTCCGGCCAATGATCCAAAATCTCAGGACGAATCTTCATCCCAAGCTTGAATCATATCGAGATTCCTCGTGTCCAGAGCTTAAACTAGCGCCTATGACCCTACCCCTCGTGGCGCTGACCTCGGCAAATTGCCTGCACCGGCGGCCGCCTCGTGCGACGGACCCTGGTCAGTGATTGTCCCTCGGCACGCCGCTTGTATGAGCCACATCCTGGTATTTCACCGCCGGCTTCAGCACCATGCCTTCGGAAAACTGGTCGACCATGCCGCGCTGGATTTCCTGCCAGGGCGTCTGGTGCTTCGGATACTGATAGCCGCCATTGTTTTGCAGCTCGGCGCGGCGCCGCGTGATCTCGTCGTCGCTGACGAGGATGTCGGCGGTGCCCTTGCGCAGGTCGATGCGGACGCGGTCGCCGGTCTTCAGCAGCGCCAGGCCGCCGCCGATGGCGGCTTCGGGCGAGGCGTTGAGGATCGACGGCGAGCCCGACGTGCCCGACTGGCGACCGTCGCCGATACAGGCCAGCGCGTGGATGCCCTTTTTGATCAGATAGGCAGGCGGCTGCATGTTGACGACTTCGGCGCCGCCGGGATAGCCGATCGGGCCGGCGCCGCGCATGAACAGGATGGTGTGCTCGTCAATTCCCTGTGCCGGGTCGTCGATGCGGGCGTGATAGTCCTCGGGGCCGTCGAAGACCATGGCGTTGCCCTCGAAGGCTTCGGGGTCCTTCGGGTTCGACAGATAGCGCTCGCGGAATTCGGGCGAGATGCCGCTGGTCTTCATGATCGCCGAATCGAACAGATTGCCCTTGAGATTGATGAAGCCGGCATTGGCTTTCAGCGGCTCGGCAACCGTGCGGATGACGTCGAGGTTCTCGTTGACGGCGCCGCTGCAATTGTCGCCGATGGTCTTGCCGTTAGCTGTCATGGCTTCCGGATAGGGCAGCAGGCCGCCCTTCATCAATTCGGCGACCACGGCCGGCACGCCGCCGGCATGGTGATAGTCCTCGCCGAGATATTCGCCCGTCGGCTGCAGATTGACGATTAGCGGTATGTTGAGGCCGACCTTCTGCCAATCGTCATTGTCGAGCGGCACGCCGAGATGGCGGGCGATGGCGTTGAGGTGGATCGGCGCATTGGTCGAGCCGCCGATCGCCGAGTTGACGACGATGGCGTTCTCGAAGGCCTTACGGGTCATGATGTCGGAGGGCTTCAGATCCTCATGCACCATGTCGACGATGCGCTTTCCGGTCTCGTAGGCGATCTGGCCGCGCTCGCGATAGGGGGCGGGGATAGCGGCCGAGCCCGGCAATTGCATGCCGAGCGCCTCGGCCAGCGAATTCATCGTGGTGGCGGTACCCATCGTGTTGCAATAGCCGGTCGACGGCGCCGAGGAGGCAACGATATCCATGAACTCGTCATAGCCAATCTCGCCGGCCGACAGGCGCTGGCGCGATTCCCAGACGATGGTGCCGGAGCCGGTGCGCTTGCCCTTGTGCCAGCCGTTGAGCATCGGGCCGACCGAAAGCGCGATAGCCGGAATGTTGACGGTGGCCGCGGCCATCAGCATGGCCGGCGTCGTCTTGTCGCAGCCGATGGTGAGCACCACGCCGTCGAGCGGATAGCCGTAGAGCACCTCTACCAGGCTGAGATAGGCAAGGTTGCGGTCAAGTGCAGCAGTCGGCCGCTTGCCGGTCTCCTGGATCGGGTGGCAAGGGAACTCGAAAGGGATGCCACCCATCGAGACGATGCCTTCGCGCACGCGCTTGGCCAGTTCGATGTGATGGCGGTTGCAGGGCGACAGGTCCGAGCCGGTCTGGGCGATGCCGATCAGCGGCTTGCCGGACATCAGTTCGGCCCGCGTCAGCCCGTAATTCAGGTAGCGCTCCAGATAGAGTGCCGTCATGCCCGGATTGTCGGGATTGTCGAACCACTCCTGCGAGCGAAATTTTTTCTTGTGGGTGGGGGCGCCTGCCATCGTGGTCTCCGTATTTGTATGACAAATCGATATGACAACGCGCGGGAGCAGGCAAGGGGCACGCGCCATCCGAATCCGCTCTTTGGTGCGAAAGACATACATCTGCCTCTGCGCTAGACGGGATCGTGGTTTGTCAGCCCGCTATCCCGGAGAGTTGGAGCGCGTCGCCGCGGACCCTACCTGACCCTTCCGGCCACCCTCCCCCTCAAGGGGCCCACTTGGGGGAGGGACATCCGCATCACTCGAACACGATGCTCGGCACTGCAGCCTCGGCCGCGCCGCGCTCTTCATTGACGCGGTCCCAGACCTTGGCGGCGATGTCGCGATAGATTTTCGCCTCAGCGCCATCCGGCTTGGAGACCACCACTGGCGTGCCGGCATCGGAGCTTTCGCGGATGCCCATCTCGAGCGGCACTTCGCCAAGGAAGGTGACGCCGAGACGCTCGGCCTCGCGGCGGGCGCCGCCATGGCCGAAGATGTCGTAGCGTTTTCCCGTATCGGGGGCGAGAAAATAGCTCATGTTTTCGACGATACCCAATAGCGGCACGTCGACCTTTCTGAACATGTTGAGGCCTTTGCGCGCATCGATCAGGGCCAGGTCCTGTGGCGTCGAGACGATGACGGCGCCGGCCAGCGGCACCTGTTGGGCCATGGTCAGCTGGGCGTCGCCGGTGCCGGGCGGCATGTCGACGACGAGCACATCAAGCGGTCCCCATTCGACCTCGCGCAGCATCTGCGTCAATGCCGACATCACCATCGGCCCGCGCCAGATCATCGGCGTCTCCTCATCGACGAGGAAGCCCATCGACATGACCTTGAGGCCATAATTCTGCATCGGCTTCAGGATCTTGCCGTCGACGGTCTGCGGCCTGCCACAAATGTTGAGCAGACGCGGCATGGAAGGGCCATAAATGTCGGCATCGAGCACCCCGACCCGCAGCCCGTTGGCGGCAAGCCCAAGGGCGATATTGACGGCGGTGGTCGACTTGCCGACGCCGCCCTTGCCGGAAGCGACGGCGATGATCGCTTCGATGCCGGGTACGCCGCGCTTGCCCTGGCTGTGCGAGGCGGGCGCCTGCGGCGCGGGACGCGCAGGTGCGGCCGGCGGAGCGGGCCTCTGAGCCGGTCTTTGCGGAACCGGCGCCTCCATGCCGCCGCCCTTCTTTTCCGCCGTCAGCGCGACCACGGCGCCGGCAACACCGGGGATCGCTTTGACGACACGTTCGGCCGCCGCACGCAGCGGTTCCATCTCCTGGGCACGGGCAGCGGGAACGGTGATCGAAAAGAACACCTTGGCATCGGCAATGAAAATCTCGGAAACCAGGCCGAGGTCGACGATATTGCCGGTGAAATCCGGCCCATTGACCGTCTTCAGGCGCTCGATAACGATTTCCTTGGTCACGTTTTCATTGGCGGCGGGCATGAGTTTTTCCTCTACTCTTCCGCTCCAGATAATGCAGTTCCGGAACAGAACCAAGCGATGGACCACCAATTGCAGCGGCGTATCGGGGAGGCAGCGAGCATATGACGGCATTTCCAGTGGGAGCAGCCGTCGCCAAATCGTCAACGCAGCCTATTTCATGAGCATGGAATGACAGCCAGGGAAGGAGACGAATCATGCTCGCAAACAGCAACGCGACGGCCAATCTCGCCGTGAAGGACCTGGCCAAGGCCAGGGCATTCTACGAAGGGGTCCTTGGCCTGAAAGAGGTGCACAATGAAGGTGGCGAACTGATCGTCTATAAAAGCGGCGACACCAGCATCAACGTCTACCGTTCGAACTTCGCTGGGACCAACAAGGCGACGGCTGTGACATGGACGGTCGGCGACGAACTCGGCAAGATCGTTGAGGCATTGAAATCGAAGGGCGTGACCTTCGAACATTACGACATGCCAGGCCTGACGCTGGAGGGTGACGTTCATGTCGGTCAGGACATGAAGGTCGCATGGTTCAAGGATCCGGACGGCAACATCCTGAACCTTGTGGATAGGTAGATACGGCGCATCGCCTGCCGCGCAGTGCTACGGTGCTGTCACCATGCCAGGCCGACCGCGAGGTAGGTGAGAGCCGCGATCGCCGCGGTTGCCGGCAGGGTGACGATCCATGCCACCACGATGTTACCGGCAATGCCCCAGCGAACGGCGGAGACGCGGCGGGCGGCGCCGACGCCGATGATGGCGCCGGTGATCGTGTGCGTGGTCGATACAGGAATACCGAGCCAGGTGGCGGCGAACAGGGTGATCGCTCCGCCGGTCTCGGCGCAGAAACCCTGCATCGGGTTCAGCCGGGTGATCTTCGAGCCCATGGTGTGGACGATGCGCCAGCCGCCGAGCAACGTGCCCAGCGCCAGCGCCGACTGGCAGGTGATGACGACCCACAGCGGCACGTAAAAATTCGCGCCGAGCATGCCTTGCGAATAGAGCAGCACGGCGATGATGCCCATAGTCTTCTGCGCGTCGTTGCCGCCATGGCCGAGCGAATAGAGCGAGGCGGAAAAGAACTGCATGACGCGGAAGGTGCTGTCGACGGCGAACGGCGTCCGCCGCACGAACAGCCAGGAGACCGCGAGGATCAGGACGAGCGCCAGCAGAAAACCTGCCGCCGGCGATAGCACGATGGCCGCCGTCGTTTTACCCAACCCGGTCCAGACGATGGCGCCGGTGCCTGCCTTGGCAACGCCGGCGCCGACCAAACCGCCGATCAGCGCGTGCGAGCTGCTGGACGGGATGCCGACGAGCCAGGTGACAATATTCCAGACGATGGCGCCGACAAGTGCTGCGAAGATCACTGCCGGCGTGACGATGCTGGCGTCGATGATGCCGGTTCCCAGCGTCTCCGCTACGTGGAGACCGAAGAACATGAAGGCGATGAAATTGAAGAAAGCCGCCCAGAACACCGCATAGTGCGGCCTCAGCACGCGGGTGGAGACGATAGTGGCGATGGAGTTGGCGGCATCGTGCAGGCCGTTGAGAAAATCGAAGAACAGCGCGACGACGACAAGGCCGACCAGCACCGGATAGGCTATCGCGGCTTCCACTATACGTTCTCGATGACGATGCCGCTGATTTCGTTGGCGACGTCCTCGAAGCGATCGACCACCTTTTCCAGCTGGCCGTAGATCTCGCTGCCGATCAGATAGGCCATAGGATCGCTGCGGCCGTGCCGCTTGAACAGGTCCTTCAGGCCCTGTTCGTGCAGGTCGTCGGCCCGGCCTTCGGCGTGCATGACTTCCTCGGCGATGGCGTTGAGGCGCACCGTATGCGCCCCGACCTTGCCGAGCAGCGGGATCGCCTCGGCCACCAACTTGGCGGCCTCGACGATGACGCCCCCCATTTCCTGCATCAGCGGGTCGAATTCCTTCTTTTCGAACAGCTTTACCGTCTTGACGGTTTTGTGCATCATGTCGATGGCATCATCCATCGACTGGATCAGGTCCTTGATGTCGCCGCGGTCGAAGGGCGTGATGAAGGAGCGGCGCACGGCCAGCAGCACTTCCGCGGTGATCTGATCGGCTTCGTCCTCGAGATCGATGATCGTCTGACACCAGCGGTCGATGTCGTTGCCCTGCAAAAGCTGCTGCAGTGCCTCGGCGCCACCGACCACGGTGCGGGAATGCCGCTCGAACAGGTCGAAGAAGCGATCTTCGCGCGGCAGCAGCTTGCGGAACCAGCCCAGCATGTTCGGTCTCCCGTCGTGTCCAGTCCACGACCCCGTCTCATCCACATAGCGCTGCATTCCATCGCGGGAAACAGTAAGCCGGCTGAAAGATGTGGATGCGGACGATTTACACACGCGGCTTGCGGCCGAAGGCGATTTCCACGACGTTGCGCGCTACAATCGGACACAGCGTCCGTGACAGGCTCCCGACGGCATGATCGATAAGCTGGAATTCTTCATAGCACTTGCCAAGGAAGAACATTTCGGCCGGGCGGCGGAGGTGTGCGGCGTCACCCAACCGACGCTTTCGGCCGGCATCAAGCAGCTGGAAGGCCAGCTCGGCGTGATGCTGGTGCTGCGCGGCTCGCGCTTCCAGGGATTGACGCCGGAAGGCAAGCAGGTGTTGGTGTGGGCGCGCCGCATCGTCGGCGACAGCAGGACCATGCGCGAGGAGATGCGGGCGGCACGCCACGGCCTGTCAGGGCGCATCCGCATCGCCGCGATCCCGACGGCGCTGGCCATGGTGGCGCGACTGACGACGCCGTTTCGGGCAAAGCACCCCGGCGTCACCTTCTCGGTGCTGTCGCGGACCTCGATCGAGGTGCTGTCGCTGCTCGGCAATTTCGACATCGACGCCGGCGTCACCTATCTCGACAACGAGCCGCTCGGACGCGTCACCAGCGTGCCGCTCTACGACGAGCGCTACCAGCTGATCACCGCCGTCGGGAACCCCTATTTCGACCGCGACAAAGTGACATGGGCGGAACTCAGTCAGCTGCCGCTCTGCCTGCTGACGCCCGACATGCAGAACCGCCGCATCATCGACCAGCATCTGGCCGAAGCCGGCGTGCAGGTGCGGCCGACATTGGAATCCAACTCGATGATCGTGCTGTTTTCGCATATCCGCACCGGCAAATGGTCGTCGATCATGCCCCTTAACCTCTCGGAAACCTTCGGTTTTTCCGAGCCGATCCGGGCTATCCCGATCGTCGAGCCGGATGCCAGCCACACCGTCGGGCTGGTGGCGGCACGGCGCGAACCGCACACGCCACTGGTCTCGGCGCTGTTGGACGAGGCAATGGCGCTGGCGGACGATTTCCGCGCCCGCCGCTAGGCTAGACAAGGCTGGTGACCGCGAACGATAGAAAATTTCTATCGAGCAACGGATCGGCTTTATTGATTTAGCGGGTTTCCTCTGATTTCCTAACCACTTAGCGGAAGACCGCCACGACCAGGGAGGGCGCTGCATGACGATGCAGCCTGCAAGTACCGAGATCGCATCGCGCACCGCGGCGATCATCCACGAGCTGAAAGGCCTCGAAGGCCCGCTGCTGCCGATCCTGCACGGTATCCAGGAAGAGTTCGGTTATGTGCCGCAGGACGCGCTGCCGGTCATCGCCGAGGCGCTGAACATTTCCAGGGCCGAGGTGCACGGCGTCGTGACCTTCTATCACGATTATCGCAGACAGCCGGCTGGCCGCCATGTGCTGAAGCTCTGCCAGGCGGAAGCCTGCCAGTCGATGGGTTCGGATGCGATCGCCGCCAAGCTCAAATCATTGCTGGGCATAGGCTTCCACGAGACAACCCGTGACGGTTCGGTGACGCTGGAGCCGGTCTATTGCCTCGGCCTTTGCGCCTGCTCGCCGTCGGCGATGCTGGACGGGGAGGTGATCGGTCGGCTCGACGACGAAAAGCTCAACGAGATCGCTGCCGAGGTGCGCTCATGATCCCGCGTATCTATATTCCCGGCGATTCCGGCGCGCTGGCGCTCGGTGCGGAAAAGGTCGCCAAGGCGATTCGGGCGGAACTGGCCGAGCGCGGCATCGAGGCCAAGATCGTGCGCAACGGCTCGCGGGGCGCCTATTTCCTCGAGCCGATGGTCGAAGTGGCAACAGCTAATGGCCGCGTCGCCTATGGGCCGGTGAAGCCCTCCGACGTCAAAGGCCTGTTCGACTGCGGCTTCCTCACCGGCGGCCACCACAAGCGCTGGCTGGGCGCACCGGACAAGATCCCGTTCCTTGCCAGGCAGACGCGGCTGACCTTTGCGCGCTGCGGCGTCACCGATCCGCTGTCGCTCGATCACTACAAGGCGCATGGCGGGCTGAAGGGCCTGCAGAATGCAGTGGCGATGACGCCGGCCGAGGTCGTCAAGCAGGTGACCGAGTCCGGGCTGCGCGGTCGTGGCGGCGCCGGCTTCCCGACCGGCATCAAATGGAAAACTGTGCTCGATACGTCGGCCGACCGCAAATACATCGTCTGCAATGCCGATGAAGGCGATTCCGGCACGTTCGCCGACCGCATGATCATGGAAGGCGACCCCTTCGTGCTGATCGAAGGCATGGCGATCGCCGGCATCGCCACCGGCGCGACCAAGGGCTTTATCTATATCCGCTCCGAATATCCGCACGCGGTGGCGGTGATGCAGAAGGCCGTCGAGATCGCCCGCAAGGCCGGCGTGCTCGGCATCAATGTGCTCGGCTCGGCCAATTCATTCGACATGGAAGTGCGCGTCGGCGCCGGCGCCTATGTTTGCGGCGAGGAAACCGCCCTGCTCGACAGCCTCGAAGGCAAGCGCGGACAGGTGCGGGCCAAGCCGCCGCTGCCGGCGCACAAGGGCCTGTTCGGCAAGCCGACAGTGATCAACAACGTCATCTCGCTGGCCTCGGTGCCGGTGATCATGGACAAGGGCGCCGCCTTCTACAAGGATTTCGGCATGGGCCGTTCACGCGGCACCATCCCGATCCAGATTGCCGGCAACGTCAAGTATCCCGGTCTCTACGAGGCGGCGTTCGGCATGACGCTGGGCGAGATCGTCGACGATATCGGCGGCGGCACGGCGACGGGACGCCCGGTCAAAGCGGTGCAGGTGGGTGGCCCGCTCGGCGCCTATTTCCCGCGCGCGCTGTTCGACACGCCGTTCGACTACGAAGCGTTTGCCGCCAAGGACGGGCTGATCGGCCATGCCGGCATCGTCGTTTTCGACGACAGCGCCGACATGCTGAAGCAGGCACGCTTTGCCATGGAATTCTGCGCCATCGAGAGCTGCGGCAAGTGCACGCCGTGCCGCATCGGCTCGACGCGCGGTGTCGAGGTGCTGGACCGGCTCGCTCAGAACGTCGAACCGGAAAAGCAGATCGCGCTGGTCACCGACCTTTGCAACACGATGAAGTTCGGCTCGCTTTGCGCTCTCGGCGGCTTCACCCCATATCCAGTGATGAGTGCACTCAACCATTTCCCGGACGACTTTCGGCCGACGCCGGTCGCCGAAGCAGCGGAATAGGAGCGGACAGGTATGAACGCGGCATTCGACATCAAATCGCTGGTCCAGGAAATCGACTACGGCACACCCGCCTCTGAAGCAGAACAAAAGGTAACGCTGACGGTCGACGGCAAGTCGGTGACGGTGCCGGCGGGGACCTCGATCATGCGCGCTTCGATGGAAGCGGGCGTCGAAATCCCGAAACTCTGCGCCACCGACATGCTGGACTCGTTCGGCTCCTGCCGGGTCTGCCTCGTCGAGATCGACGGGCGCGGCGGCACGCCGGCCTCGTGTACGACGCCGGTCGGCGAAGGCATGGTCGTGCATACGCAGAGCGACCGGCTAGACGCCATTCGCCGCGGCGTGATGGAACTCTACGTCTCCGACCATCCTGCGGCGTGGGGCGAGAAGGCCGGCACTGGCGCCAGCGAGTTCGACAAGGTCGTCAGGACGGTCGGCCTGACCGAGAACCGCTATGGCGTGGACGGCCGCAACCACGTCAAGCAGGAAAACGGCGTGGCGCCCGGCCATGGCTCGCTGACCATCGATTACATCGCCCGCGATGAATCGAACCCGTATTTCACCTACGATCCGACGCAGTGCATCGTCTGCTCGCGCTGCGTGCGCGCCTGTGAGGAGGTGCAGGGCACGTTCGCGCTGACCATCGAGGGCCGCGGCTTCGAATCCAGGGTCTCGGCCGGCATGCACGAGGCGTTCGTCGATTCCGAATGCGTGTCGTGCGGGGCCTGCGTGCAGGCCTGCCCGACCGATGCGCTGAGGGAAAAGACCGTGCTGGCGAAGGGCCTGCCCGAGCGCTCGACCGTCACCACCTGCGCCTATTGCGGCGTCGGCTGTTCGTTCAAGGCCGAGGTCAAGGGCGACGAGGTCATCCGCATGATGCCCTACAAGGCAGGCAAGGCCAACCACGGCCACTCCTGCGTCAAGGGCCGCTTCGCCTATGGCTACGCGACGCACAAGGACCGTATCCTGAAACCAATGATCCGCGAGAAGGTCAGCGATCCGTGGCGCGAAGTGTCGTGGGAAGAGGCGCTCACCCATACGGCGAATGAATTCCGCCGCATCCAGTACCAGTACGGCCGCACCTCGATCGGCGGCATCACCTCCTCGCGCTGCACCAACGAGGAGACCTACCTCGTCCAGAAGCTTGTCCGGCAGGGCTTCCGCAACAACAATGTCGATACCTGCGCCCGTGTCTGCCATTCGCCGACCGGCTATGGTCTCGGCCAGACCTTCGGCACCTCCGCCGGCACGCAGGACTTCGATTCGATCGAGCAGACGGACGTGATCCTGCTGATCGGCGCCAATCCGACCGATGCGCATCCGGTGTTCGCCTCGCGCATGAAGAAGCGCATGCGCGAGGGCGCCAAGCTGATCGTGCTCGATCCGCGCCGCACCGACATCGTGCGCTCGGCCCACGTCGAGGCGCAGTTCCATCTGCCGCTGAAGCCGGGCACCAACGTCGCCATGCTGACCGCACTTGCCCATGTCATCGTCACCGAGGGCCTGTTCGACGAGGCCTTCATCCGCGAGCGCTGCGACTGGGACGAGTTCCAGGACTGGGCATCGTTCGTGGCGCTGCCGGAAAATAGCCCGGAAGTGGTCGGCCAGCTTGCAAATGTCGATCCCGACGACATACGCGGCGCGGCGCGGCTCTACGCCCGCGGCGGTAACGGCGCGATCTATTACGGCCTCGGCGTGACCGAGCACAGCCAGGGCTCGACCACCGTCATCGCCATTGCCAACCTCGCCATGGCGACCGGCAATATCGGCCGGCCGGGCGTCGGCGTGAACCCGCTGCGCGGCCAGAACAATGTGCAGGGCTCCTGCGACATGGGCTCGTTCCCGCACGAGCTTCCCGGCTATCGCCACATTTCAGGCGACGCGGTGCGCGCCATCTATGAGAGCCTGTGGGGCGTCAAGCTCGACGACGAGCCCGGCCTGCGCATCCCCAATATGCTGGATGCGGCCGTCGACGGCTCGTTCAAGGGGCTCTATGTGCAGGGCGAGGACATCCTGCAGTCGGACCCCGACACCAAGCATGTCGCCGCCGGTCTCGCCGCGATGGAATGCGTCGTCGTGCACGACCTCTTCCTCAACGAGACGGCCAACTACGCGCATGTGTTCCTGCCCGGCTCGACGTTCCTCGAGAAGGACGGCACCTTCACCAATGCCGAGCGCCGCATCAACATGGTGCGCAAGGTGATGGAGCCGAAATGCGGCTATGCCGACTGGGAAACGACGCAGGAGCTCGCCAAGGCGCTCGGCCTCGGCTGGAACTACACGCATCCGTCCCAGATCATGGACGAGATCGCCAAGACAACACCAAGTTTCGCCGGCGTTTCCTTCGACCTTCTCGACCGGGTGGGCTCGGTGCAGTGGCCCTGCAACGAGAAGTCGCCGGAAGGCACGCCGATCATGCATATCGGCGGCTTCGTGCGCGGCAAGGGCAAGTTCATCCGCACCGAATACGTCGCGACCGACGAAAGGACCGGACCGCGCTTCCCGCTGCTGCTGACCACCGGCCGCATCCTGTCGCAATACAATGTCGGCGCGCAGACCCGGCGCACCGACAATGTGGTCTGGCATAGCGAGGACCGGCTGGAGATCCATCCGCACGATGCCGAAAATCGCGGCCTGCGCGACGGCGACTGGGTGCGGCTGACCAGCCGCTCCGGCGAGACGACGCTGCGCGCGCTGATCACCGAGCGGGTGTCGCCGGGCGTCGTCTATACGACCTTCCACCATCCCGACACCCAGGCTAACGTCATCACCACCGACTTCTCCGACTGGGCGACCAACTGCCCGGAATACAAGGTGACCGCGGTGCAGGTGGGTGCATCCAACGGCCCGTCGGAATGGCAGCGCGACTATGACGAGCAGGCAAAGCAAAGCCGCCGCATCGCCCCGCTGCAAGCAGCGGAGTAGCGGTTTTGGTTTCGTGCCGGAGTACCCCCCTCTGGCCTGCCGGCCATCTCCCCCTCAGGGGGGGAGATTGGATGTCATCTCGACTTTCGCCAATCACCAAAGTCGAAAGGTGCGCTGCGACGCCTGAACTGCCGATCTCCCCCCTTGAGGGGGAGATGCCAAATGATGACAAAGAGGGCAGGCCAGAGGGGGATGCCGCGTGATGCCCAAACGTCGTGCTGTCACACAGATCAGCCGCCTGGCGCGCCGCGCCGGCGGTACTGCGGCCGCCAACCGCATGGTGCCGGAAGAGACGCCGGTGGCGTTCTCCTTTGCCGGCACCACGCATGCGGTGATGATGGCAAGCCCGGCTGATTTCGAGGATTTCGCGCTCGGCTTCTCGCTGACCGAAGGCATCATTGCCTCGCCGGACGAAATCGAAGCGATCGAGGTCGAGGATCACGGCGCCGGCATCGATATCCAGATCCGGCTGAAGGACCAGGCCAACACCCGCTTCGAAGCGCGGCGGCGCAGGCTCGCTGGGCCGGTCGGCTGCGGGCTGTGCGGCATCGAATCCATCGAAGAGGCAATGCGCTCGGTAAACCCGGTCGGTGCGTCGCAACTTACACTTCAGGCCAATGACATCGTCCGCTCGGTCAAGCTTTTGTCGAAGCTGCAGCCGCTGCACGCCGAGACCGGTGCCGTCCACGCCGCCGGTTTTTACCTCCCCGGCAAGGGCATCGTCATGGCGCGTGAGGATGTCGGCCGCCACAACGCGCTGGACAAGCTGGCTGGCGCGCTGGCCAAAGCCGGTATCGACGGCAGGTCGGGGGCCGTCGTCGTGACGTCGCGCGTTTCGGTCGAGATGGTGCAGAAGACCGCGGCGATCGGCTCGGCCGTCATCATTGCCGTCTCGGCGCCGACCGCACTTGCCATCCGCACCGCGGACGATTCCGGCATGACGCTGGTGGCGCTGGTGCGCGGCGACGATTTCGATATTTTCACCCATCCTGACCGAGTGGTTTCCGGAGTTGCCAAGCATGTCGCATGACGAGGGCCACCTCATGAGCACCAGCGAAAAGCTGGTTCGCATGGCCAACCAGATCGCCGCCTTTTTCCACTCCAAGCCGCGCGAGCAAGGCATTGCCGGCGTCGCCGAGCACATCAACAAGTTCTGGGAGCCGAGGATGCGCCGGCAATTGTTCGAGATGCTTGACAGCGGCGGCGAAGGGTTCAATGAACTTGTCGTCGCGGCCGCGCCACACATCAAGCGGCCGGGCGCGCCGGAGGGCGCAGGTTTCAGCGCTGGCGGAGCGAACACCGAGACGACCGCCGCGTCACAGAAGTAGGCGCCGCAGGCCCACATTCACGCTCTCTAAAGTTTCATCTGCCGCAAGCTGCGCGCCTCTGCTATGATCCGGCGATAAGAAATCGTCGGGTCGGGCGGACAACTCGTGAGGCCGATCGAAACTCGATACGCGCCCAGTGGCGACGTGCGGATCGCCTATCAGGTGGTCGGCCAGGGATCGCTCGATCTCGTCTTCGTGCCGGGTTTCATTTCCAATCTCGACCTGCACTGGGAAGACGAGGGCTACACCCGGCTGTTGAAGCGGCTTTCCGCGTTCTCACGGCTGATCCTGTTCGACAAGCGCGGCACCGGTCTGTCCGACCGCGTCGATGTCCACCACCTGCCCAGCCTCGAAACCCGCATGGACGATGTACGCGCGGTGATGGATGCGACCGGCAGCGGCCGCGCCGCCTTGCTCGGCGCTTCGGAAGGCGCGCCGATGGCAATGCTGTTCGCCGCCACCTACCCGGAGCGGACGCGGGCGCTGGCGCTTTATGGCGGCTATGCGCATTTCCACAAATGGGTGATGCCGCCGGAACGCTTTGAGGCGTTCATCGCGACGGCGGAGACCGCATGGGGTACCGGCGCCACCCTGCCGCATTTCGCGCCCGGCCGCGTCGACGATCCGCGTTTCGCCACATGGTGGGCGCGCTTCGAGCGGCTGTCGGCGAGCCCGACCGCGGCAATCGCCCTGGCCCGCATGAATGCAGCTATCGACGTGCGCGGCGTGCTGGCGGCGATCAGCGCACCGACGCTGCTGGTCCATCGCCGCAACGATGCGCGCGTCGACCCGGAGGCCAGCCGCTTCCTGGCAAGGAATATCCCGAATTCGCGGCTGGTCGAGGTGGCCGGGCGCGACCACCCGATCTGGACCGGCGATGTCGACCGGGTGGCCGATCTGATCGAGGAATTCCTGACCGGAGCGCGCGCCGTTGCCGAGGCCGAGCGCGTGCTGGCTGCACTGCTGGTCACCCGGATCTACGACACGGCGCGGCTTGGCGACCGCATGTGGAGCGAGCGCAGCCAGCGTTTCCAGGAAACATGGCGGCTGCTGGTCGGGCGCCATGGCGGCCGCCCGGCCGGCACGCATGGCGAGCTGATGATGGCGCGCTTCGACGGCCCGGCGCGGGCCGTACGCTGCGCGGCGGCGCTGCGCGATGCGGCGCAGGAGATCGGCGTCGCCAGCGCGCAGGGCGTGCATGTCGGCGAGGTCGAGTTGCGTGGGCCGCCGACGGGGTTGACGGCGCGCGTGACGATGCAGCTTGCCGCGCATGCCGGGCGCGGCGATATCCTCGCTTCGCGGCTGGTCGCCGACCTCGCCGCCGGTTCAGGCCTTCATTTCAATGACGCCGGGCGCATCGCGCTTGACGAGCTGGATGAGCCGCTGGCGCTGGTGCAGGCGACCTCGGAACAGCATCTGGAGCCGGCCTGCCGGCCGAAGGCCAAGGCTGCCGAGCCGGCCGCACTGACGGCGCGCGAAAGCGAGGTGGTGAACCTCATCGCCGATGGCAAGAGCAATGCCGCGATCGCCGCCGAACTCGGGTTGAGCGAACACACCGTCAAGCGTCACGTCGCCAATATTCTGCTCAAGCTGGACCTGCCGTCGCGGGCGGCGGCGGCGGCGTTCTCGGCCCGGCACGCTGGCCCGCACGGGCCATAGGAGCCATGGCGCTTTCGGGCGAAGCGGCCGGGCATGCGTAAGCGCTATCACTTCGTCCCATGCAGGCCAGGCGGATATCGCCGGGAAAGGCGCTGCGAAGGGAGGAATAAAATGCTGAAGTTGACACTCAAATCACTGGTGCTAGCGGCAGGCGTTGACGCGCTGTTGGCGATCGTTCCTGCCAAGGCCGAAGACGCCTCGGCGACGGCTGCCTACAAGGACATCCAGGCAACGCTCGGCTCGGTACCGGACATGTTCAAGACGCTGCCGGACGTCGCCGTTGCCGGCGCCTGGGCCGAGATCAAGGGCGTGCAGCTCAACCCGAACACCGCGCTCGACGGCAAGACCAAGGAATTGATGGGCCTCGCCGTCGCCTCGCAGATCCCCTGCCAGTACTGCATCTATTTCCACACGCAGGCGGCCAAGCTCAATGGCGCCAGCGACGAGGAGATCAAGGAGGCGGTGGCGATGGCGGCGATCGTGCGCCACTGGTCGACGATGCTCAACGGCAGCCAGGTCGATCTCGCCACTTTCAAGAAGCAGTCCGACGAGGTGTTCGCGGCCGTCAAGGCGAAGTCGCAGTGAAAAAGCCACTGCCCGGCGGCGAGCGCCGGGCAGTGCCTGATCAAGCAACCACCCGATCCGAGAAAACGGGCCTATGGAGGAAAAAATGCTGACCAAGACACAGACGATAGACGGCGCTGCGATCAAGAAGGCGATTGAGGGCCGTGATGGAAAATTGCTGGCGAGCTTCTATGCCGACGACGCATTGGTGCGGGTGATCGACCGCAACAACCCGCCGAGCAAGCCGCGCGAAATCCGCGGGCGCGCTGCGATCACCACATTCTGGGACGACATTTGCAGCCGGGCGATGACCCACAAGGTCGACACCACCATTGCCGACGGCAACAACCTCGCCTTCACCCAGGCCTGCTCCTATCCGGACGGGACCAAGGTATTCTGCGCGGCGATGCTGGAGCTGAAGAACGGCCAGATCGCACGGCAGACGGTCGTGCAGGCCTGGGACGAGTGAGGCGGCGATGTTCAGTGCCAGATGGCAGATCGACGCCAAGTTCGACCACAAGCAGACCGTGCTCTGTTGAAGAAATGGGAACGCGAGATCGGCTCGCAGGCCGGTCTCGACGACCTCAAGTTCCAGATCATGACCGGATCGATCGACGCGCGGGAAGCGACGGTCGGGTCACATCACCAGGTCGAATGCCTCGCCAGTTGGAGGCGTTCTTCGCCAGGATCGGCAAGATCGACGCGCACGCCAAATGGGGCAAGGAGATGGAGCCCTATGTCGTGTCGGGCACCAGCCTGTGGAACATCTACCGCATCGTGGAATAGCAGTCCGGCTTACTCCCTTCTCCCCGTCACTTACGGGGAGAAGGTGGCGGCAGCCGGATGAGGGGCAGCGCGACGTCTATAATTACGGAGAGCGCAAACCTCTATTCGCTCTCGCCGTCCAGCGCGGGCACCGACACGCCGGCAAGCTCCGCCGCCAGCAGCCGCGACGCACCGGCGCGTGCGATCCTCAGCATCAGCGCCTTGCGCGTTGCCGCCGCCATGCGGTGCTCGGGCGCATCGCGCAAAATCTCGGCGCCGTAACCGTCGGAGAGAATGAAGCCGCACTCCTGCGGAAAAATTTCCTGGGGTACGCCGGGATGGGTGGCGAAGAAGAACCGGTCGGAATGCAGCCGGTAGTCCGGCCATTTGCGGTCGACCCTGAAATCCTCGATCGAGGATTTGATCTCGATGATCCAGATGTCGCCCTGGCGGGTCAGCGCAACCAGGTCGGCCCGCCGGCCGGTGGCCAGCGACAGTTCGGGCAAGACATGCGCGCCCATCTGCCTGAGCAGCCGCTGCACGCCGCGCCTGACCAGCATGGCGCGCTCCGACTGGCGGCCGTCGATGAGCGGATTGAGGGGTAGAGGTGAGATGATCGGCATTACCGCACCATGCCAGATTTTGTTCACGGTTTGAACCCGGTCGCGGCGGGCGATTATGTACTTTACAAACACGGCGATGCCTGATACGTTGAATCCACACTAGGATTCCGGGTTATGAGCGTCCTTTCCGAACCACACTTCCACAACGAAGAAGCTGCTTTTGAGCGGCTGGAAGCGATTGTTTGGCCGGAAGGTCCAGTCTGCCCCAAGTGCGGCAACTGCGAACAGACGCGCATTACCCGCGTCACTGGCGCAACCGCTCGCACCGGTCTTCGTCGCTGCTTGGAATGCAAGAAGCAGTTCACCGTGAAGGTCGGCACCGTGTTCGAAAGCAGCCACGTTCCGCTGCACAAGTGGTGGCAGGCGGCGCACCTTCTCGCGTCCAGCAAGAAGGGTATCAGCGCTCACCAACTGCACCGGACGTTGCAGGTCCAGTACAAGACCGCATGGTTCATGTTCCATCGCTTGCGTGAGGCAATGCGCGATGGCGTCCTTTCTCCGATGGGCGGCGAAGGCAAGCATGTCGAAGTTGACGAAACGTACATCGGTCGCCTGAAAGGCGCTCCGGTAAGGCGCGGCGGTGGCGCTCACAAGAACTCTGTCGTAACGCTGGTGGAACGTGGTGGCCGCGCCCGTTCCTTCCACGTCGATACCGCCCGCATTGGCACTGTCATGCCGCTAGTTCGAGCCAACATCGCGCGCGAGAGTGCGCTCATGACCGACGAAGCTGGCATGTATCGCCGCGTGGGCCAGGAATTTGCCTCTCACGATGTCGTCACGCATTCCAAGGATGAATACGTCCGCTACGAAGGCGAAAAGACCATTCATACGAACACCGTCGAAGGCTATTACAGCATCTTCAAACGTGGCATGAAAGGCATCTATCAGCATTGCGGTGAGCAGCATTTGCACCGCTACCTTGCCGAGTTCGATTTCCGCTACAGTAACCGCATTGCGCTTGGCGTCGATGACAACAACAGGACGGTAAAGGCCATGGCTGGCATCGTTGGAAAGCGTTTGAAATACCGGGACTCGTTCGCCGGGTAAGCTCCAAGTCCGTTCATGTGGTGGTGCGATTGATGGCTACTGAAGACCACATTACGCTTGTCATTGAGGGCTTGCCCGAGGATGACGGACAAGTGCGGCTCGCCGCGTTTCTGTCCGAACTCCAGAACCTAAACGCCACGCTCAATCGGCTTGATCGCGATGCAAACGCGGGCAAGACGGCCAGCTATTTTCGTATCGCCGAGCTGTCCTACAATAGTCCGGTTCGCGTCACTCTCGGTCCACATCCATTGCCGGGTAAGCCGCCTACCGGCCTAATCGTGATTGATAGTCTGAACCGGATTTCTGCGGCGTTGGCGAGCGGCGGCGACCTGCTTGACCTTGATGCTGAATTGCTCGGGGACCTCCGGAACCTAGCACGCCCGGTTGGGGCGACCGTCAAAAGCGCGACGTTGCTTTTCGACGATAGTCGCATCGACCTTACGCCGCAGATCGTCAGCCGCGTTGACGCCGCTCTTGCGGTCGATGAGGAATGTGAAGGGTTTCTTCAGGGGAACCTTGAACAGATCAACCTTCACCTAGGGGTCAACACGTTCCAAATCTATCCCGACGTTGGGCCAAAGAAGGTAACCTGCCATTTTCCGGCTCGCTTATATGACGAAGCCGTCTCTGCGGTTGGCCGCAAAGTGGAGGTCTTTGGCACACTTCTCTATCGTGCGCGAACCGACTTCCCGCACCAGATTGAGGTAACAAGCATCGAAGCCTACCCCCCCGAATCCGATCTGCCCGATTGGGAAGATCTGAGAGGCCGCGCCCCGGACGCGACTGGCGGCTTGAGTTCTGAAGCCTTTGTCCGGGAGCTTCGCGATGGCTGGCGCTAGTCCGATCTACTATTGGGATACCTGCCTTTTCCTCGCGTGGCTCAACGATGAGAACCGGAAGTCTGGCGAAATGGATGGCGTGCGCGAGGTAATCGCCCGTCATAAACGACGCGAGGTAAAGCTGGTCACTTCCGTCCTGACGCGGGTCGAAGTGCTGCAATCCAGGATACCGGTCGGCGTTGGCAGCAGCTTCACCGACCTGATAAAGCGGATGACGCAATTGGGAATGGACATCAAAGTTGCCGGGCTTTCGCATGATCTACGTGACCACTATTCGGCAAATGCCGCAGCCCACGCCGGGAAGACACTTTCTACTCCGGATGCGATCCATCTAGCCACAGCCATCCATTATCGCGCCGATGAGTTTCATACGTTCGACAATGGCGGCAGCGCCAAAAGCCTAGGGCTCTTGCCATTGTCGGGAAACATTGGAGGACACAAGCTCAAGATATGCAAACCAGAAGCAAAAAGCCCGCAGCTCGATCTGAAAAAGCCCGAAAGCAAATGAAGACGGACAATCGTTCTCAGTCGGCGGCTTTCATCGAAAAGGCGCGCGAAATCGAAGCGGACGAAGGGAAATCCGATGCCGATGCCCTAATGGGCAAGCTGGCGCGTACCCCGGCTGACCACAAGCAAAAGCCGAAGGGCAAGAAGGCACGATGAGCGTCGTCAGCGGTGTGGTGCTTTGTACATCTATTGCTGAAGATTGTTCGAGCCCGAACGGTCAGCCCGTTCTTTTCGAGCGCATACAGGAGTGGCTAGCGGAGCGCGCCGGCCCCTTCCAACAACTTAACAGCGTCGAGGCTAGCTTTGGCGGCAGCAAGCATCCGCAAATGTTTGTAGCTGGCGGCGGCTTCAACCATTTCTCCGAAGACGACTTTGCGGCCTACGTGATGTCGCTGCCTTGGCAAAACCCAGAAAACGTTGTGTTGGTGATCGACCCCGAAGATGGGGCTACCCGCGTCTTCAGACCTCCCTGTTTGTAAAGTACATAATCGCCTCGCGGCGATTATCTGGCTGACAAACCTAATCTGCAAAATACTGTGGAGCGGGCGCTACAAGGCCCGCCCTTCCACAAGGCGGGCCGCTCGCGTTATGAATGCGTTTCCTACTGGTGAGGGGAGCTATGTTTTCGCGAGGCGTCGCGGTTGATCTAATATTCACCGCTGCAGGCCCGATAGTGGTCGCAGCATAATCAAAAAGGTGGCGAAGCATGGTTACTGAGAATGCAAGTTTGACGGTCGAGCAGACTAGGCTCAATAGGATGCTCACGCGGGGCGTCGTATTTTCCGTCATTTGGCTCGCCGGTTTCGGGTCTTCTTATGCACTCTACCAGGGGCTTCTGGCGCGACGGATGATAAAAATGAATCCCGTGCTTCGGGGAAATGGCCGCGCCTGGTGGTGCATCATTGTGGGAGGGCTTGGGGCCGCAGCCTTATGTGCGATAGTTGGCGCCGGCATTTTCAATGCCATGACACAACCCTAGGTCACGCTGCAACACCGCCTGCCGATCTGGTGTTGGGTCATATTGATTTGTAGGTCCCGTCAATGAGTGCTTCCGGCGTCATCCTCCCATCATTGGCCGTCATTTCCCGCCCGCAAGTTTAAAGCTTGCTGATTCATATCAGAATGCTCCTGTCCCGTCGCCGGGCCGCACCAGATATGGCAACTCAGATTTGCCATTGTCATCGACCCGGCCCTCAGCTAATCGGCATCATCCCTTCCAGGGCAATAATTCTCGTCTTTGCGCAGCGTTCGCGGATGGCTTTGAGGCGGCTGTATTCTGGAGAGTCGTACCATGCCAGGAGGGACGCCATGTCCGGGAATTCGACAATGACGAGGCGATGAGGTTCCCAATCGCCCTCCAGAACTTTGGTGGCTCCGCCGCGAGCGATGTACCTCCCCCCATAGCGGGCTTCGGTTGCCGGCACATCCCGGCGGTATTCCTCGAAAACGGCGGCGTCGGTTATGTCTACATCAGCAATGAGATATGCGGCCATTGACCTTACTCCCTGAAAAAAACATTGAAACAGGTCTATTAGCGGCCCCGCAACTAAGCCAGCGGTACTACGCCTCGGAAACGACTCGCGTTCTCCCGGATTGGGGCGCTTAACTGTCTTGGTGGGGGCAGCTCTGGGAGAGACGAACCATGCCGATGTATCTCACGCGATTCAGCTACAGGCCCGAAACCTGGGCGCGCTTGATGGATAATCCCGAGGATAGACGCGAGGCTGCCCGTTCCTACATCGAGTCGGTCGGCGGAAAGCTGCACGGGTTCTGGTATGCCTTCGGAGAGTACGATGGCTGGAACCTATGGGAGGCGCCGGACAACGTGTCGATGGCATCCGTCATGCTCGCCATCGGTGCGGGAGGCGCGCTCAGCTCTTACGAGACCACCGTGCTGCTAAGTGTCGAAGAGACGATGGAAGCCCTTGGGAAAGCCAAGTCGATCCGGTATCGCCCACCGGGATCGTGACCGCCGCCCGCGCTTTGCGGAGTGTCGAAGGCTGGTAACGCTTGCTCGCGAACTGCGCACGTTCCTAAACTTTTGCGCAAAAGAGTCCACTGCGGCTCTTGGCAGCGCCGGCAGCTTGCGCTTTCAATGTCGGCTACGGTGTTTTACGAGGAGCATTAGATGACGGAAGATGACGACCGGAAATCAGCGACGCCGGAGGAAATCCGCCCGGCCATCAGAGGATGGGCGGTGCTTGGGGCAATTATCGTTGCCGTGTTTGGTGCGGCCTACGTCATGATCGATAGTTGAATGGCCGACGGTCCTGGTCGCCCCGATGGACTGCCTGAAACGATCGGCACGGTCCTGGGTGCATTGGTGGTGATCGGCACGTTCGGGCTTCTGGCTTGGACCGTGCTTCGCGGCGTCCTTTATTAAACCCGGCCCGTCTGGACTTTCTCCTGCAGCGGCCGCGTCTCAGTCCGATCTCCTCGCAGCAACGGATGGTCTTGGCCGCAGGCCAGAGCGCCGGGCAGCGTCACCGACATTCATGGGTGATTTCTTCGTCTCCTGGTTCTTGTTCTTGGCCCATTGATTTTGCAACATAATCCTGCGGGGGCTGTTGCCGAAATGCCATAGTCGCAGGTTTACCAGCACACAAGTCCAAGGATATAGGCATCGCCCGCTTGGCAAGCAAAGCAAATGCCAGCATGAATGAAGATGAAAAAAGCGGCCGACTCGAGCCGCTGTTGTTTGGGCAGGCATCGGACCTTTTCATGCGCATGAAGTCACTTGCAATCGTCGCGGCCCTGGCGCTGTCGACGGCTGTCGCCGGTTGCAGCACCATCGGCTCGCAGATCTTCACCAACAACTACGGCGCGGTGACCGACGCCGGCTATCACCTGCCGCGCGTTCCGATCGAAAAGGTGCCGTTCAAATACCGCCGGCAGATCGTCGACTACGACACCAAGGAAAAGCCGGGCACCATTATCGTCGATACGCAGAACAAGTTCCTCTATTTCGTCATGGGCGACGGCGAAGCGATGCGCTACGGCATCGGCGTCGGCCGTGAGGGTTTCGAATGGCACGGCACCGCCCATATCGCGCTGAAGCGCGAATGGCCGACCTGGACACCGCCTTCGCAGATGATCAAGCGCCAGCCGGAGTTGGCCAAGTTTGCCGGTGGCATGGACCCGGGGTTGAAGAACCCGCTCGGCGCGCGCGCCATGTACCTGTTCAACAAGGGCGGCGACATGGGTTATCGCCTGCATGGCAGCCCGGAATGGAATTCGATCGGCAAGGCGATGTCGTCGGGCTGCATCCGGCTGATGAACCAGGACATTATCGACCTCTACGACCGCACCTCGGTCGGCGCCAAGGTCATCGTGATATAAGACCCTTATACGCGGACCGTCTAGGCAACAACACAGACGTCGCAAACAGAAAACCGGGCACTTTGGCCCGGTTTTTTGTTGTCTATCGATGTTGACGATGGAACGGTGCGTCAGGAGACCTGTTCGACGTGCTGCACTTCCGGCACAAAGTGCCGGAGCAGGTTCTGGATGCCGTGCTTCAGCGTCGCGGTCGACGACGGGCAGCCGGCGCAGGCGCCCTTCATGTGCAGGAACACGGTGCCGTTCTCGAAGCCGCGGAAGGTGATGTCGCCGCCGTCCTGGGCCACCGCCGGGCGCACCCGCGTGTCGAGCAGCTCCTTGATGGTGACGACCAACTCCTCGTCGGCCTTGTCGTAGAATTCGCCGGTCTGGCTGGTCTCGGCGGCGGGGCCGGCCTTGGCCATCACCGGGGCGCCGGACATGAAATGCTCCATGATGGCGCCGAGGATAGCCGGCTTCAGATGCTGCCAGTCGGGGCCGTCCTTGGTCACGGTGATGAAATCATAGCCGAAGAAGACGCCGGTGACGCCGGGGATTTCGAACAGCCGGCCGGCGAGCGGCGAAGCCGTCGCGGCGCTATCGGCATCGCGGAAATCGGCGGTGCCTTCTTGCAGCACTTCCTTGCCGGGCAGGAATTTCAGCGTCGCCGGGTTTGGCGTCGACTCGGTCTGGATGAACATGGCCGTCTCCGTGCCCGTTTCGGGCAGCTAGTTTGGAATAATTCTAATTAGGCTTTATCCGCCCGACATTCAAGCGAAAGGCATCGTCGGCGGAAGCGGCAGGCGGAATGTTTTACCCCTGCCTTGAGCGAGGCGCGCTCAGGCGAGGCTGTCGATCTCTTCGTCCGACAGGTTCTGCGGCACCACCGTGACCGGAATCGGAAAGGCGGCGCCCTTGCCGGCGACCGCGCCGACCAGCGGCCCAGGCCCTTCCTTGCCGGCGCCTGCCGCCAGCACCAGGATGGCGATGTCCTGGTCTTCCTCGATCAGCTTGTGGATCTCTTCGGTCGGCTTGCCTTCGCGCACCACCAGTTCCGGCTCGATGCCGAGCTTCTGGCGCACCTTGTTGGCGTAGCTGTCGAGTGCCGCACGCGCCGTGGCGGTCGCCTCCTCGCGCATGATCTTCTCGACGCCCAGCCAGTGCTGGAAATCATCCGGCTCGATGACATAGAGCAGCACCAGTACGCCGCCCGTGCTTTGCGCCCGCTTCGAGGCGTAGGCGACGGCGCGCTCGCATTCTGGCGTATCGTCGATGATCGCCAGGAACTTGCGACGATGACCGGCTTCGCGGCTGAGGCGTTTGGAGACCATATTCACCCTGTTCGATGGTTTCGGTTCGCAATCTGCCACCGCCACAGCCCGCCCGCAAGCGACCGGCGGCTGTGGCAATGCTGGTGCAGCTTAAAGCGCGTCGCGTTCGACCAGCGACGCGCTTTAGGTTCTTGTTTTATGCATGTCGTTATCGCAAAACCGCTGCACACTTTTGCGCGACATGCATTAGCCTTGCAGCAGGCCGATAATGTCGCGCACGGTCTTCATGGTCGCTTCGGCCAGTGTGCCGGCACGCTCGCCGCCATCCCGCAGCACCGCGTCGACATAGGCGCGGTCAGCGGAGATGCGGCGCATCTCGCCGGCGATCGGCGCCAGCTTTTCCACGGCGAGATCGGCCAGCGCCGGCTTGAACACCGAAAACTGCTGGCCGCCGAATTCCTTCAGCACGGCCTCTTTCGAGATTTCGGCGAGGCCGGCATAGATGCCGACGAGGTTTTCCGCTTCCGGCCGGCCGGCAAGCCCGTCCAGTTCGCCGGGCAAAGCCTCTGGGTCGGTCTTGGCCTTGCGGATCTTCTTCGAGATGGCATCGGCGTCGTCGGTCAGGTTGATGCGCGACAGGTCCGACGGGTCCGACTTCGACATCTTTTTCGAACCGTCGCGCAGCGACATGATGCGCGCCGCTGGGCCGCCGATGACCGGCTCGGTCAGCGGGAAATAGCCGTTCACCGTCTCCTCGCCGACCTGCATCTCGACGCCGACGCCAAGCGCTGCGATGCGGTCTGAAAAGTCGTTGTTGAATTTCTGCGCAATGTCGCGGGTCAGTTCCAGATGCTGCTTCTGGTCGTCGCCGACCGGCACGTGGGTGGCGCGGTAGACAAGGATGTCGGCGGCCATCAGGGAGGGATAGGCAAGCAGGCCGAGCGAGGCGTTCTCGCGGTCCTTGCCGGCCTTGTCCTTGAACTGCGTCATGCGGTTCATCCAACCGATGCGCGCCACGCAGTTGAAGATCCAGGCAAGCTCGGCGTGCTGCATCACCCGCGACTGGTTGAAGACGATGTGCTTGGTCGGGTCGATGCCGGAGGCGAGAAACGCCGCGGTGATCGAACGCGTCTGGTCCTGAAGATCCTCATAGACGAGCTGTGCGGTCAGCGAATGCAGGTCGACGACGCAATAGATGCAGTCGGAGGTGTCCTGCAGGGCGACAAATTTCTTGATGGCGCCGAGATAATTGCCGAGATGCAGATTGCCGGTTGGCTGGACGCCGGAAAAGACGAGCGGCTTGAAGGCGGGCTGGTTGAGGTCGGTCATAGTGTTTCCCTGGCTTGTGGAGGGCCGTTTCGCGCGCGGCGAAAGTCTTGCGACGGCGCGCTTATGGACGAGAGCGAGGAGGCGATCAAGAGGGGGTATTGACTGGGCGCGCAGGCTTTGGCTTCGGCCGAGCAAGACGCCGCAGGAGGCTGTTTGAGGGGGATGGCGCCGACCAGAAACAAAAACCCGCCTTGCGGCGGGTCTTCGGCGCCAATCAGCACCACACCGAAATTAGTAGCATAGCTGTCGGCACAAAGCAAGAACAAAATAGCTCGCCTCGGCAATCGCTTCGTTTTGCTTAGGGTCACATTGACGGATTGATGTAGATAGCTACATAATATTTTCTACACAGCGGAAGCAAAACAATGACGATCAACATCAACAACAAGGAAGCGGACAGCCTGACGCGGGCTTTTGCCAGGCTTGAAGGTGTCGGCATCACCGAGGCAATCGTGATCGCCATGCGCGAAGCTCTGGAGCGCCGACGCAATCGCGAGACGCCGCTGGAAACGGCGGCACGGCTCCGGGCCGAGTTCGGGATTGAGCTGAGCGAGCAGGCGCGCAAGCCGCTGCCGCGCTCGGTCTACGACGAATTGTCCGGCGAAGACTGATGTTCATCGATGCAGCCGCTATCGTTGCAATACTGAGCAACGAGACCGAAGCCCCGCGCTGCGCGCAGGCGGTCATGAAGGCGTCGGCTCCGTTCACGTCGGCGATCGCGGTTTGGGAAGCCGCGATGGCGCTTTCGCGATCGGAAAAGCTGGCCGTACCGATCGCCACAAGCTTCAAGATAGTCAGCCGTTTTCTCGAAGAGCGTGGAATCACCTTGCGGGAGCTTCCGCCTGCCTCTGACGCGGCATCTCTGGCTGTTGAGGCTGCATCGCGGTTTCGCAACAACGCTGGCCGCCTCAACATGGCCGACTGTTTCCATTACGCTTGCGCGCGCTACTACGCCGTTCCGATGCTTTCGACGGCGGACGAATTCCGCTTCACGGATCTGGAGACTGTTGCTTGACCGGCTGGGAGCCCTTGCGCCCGATATTGCGGCGGATCATGCCGAAATCGGCGCCGCCGGTGGCGAAGGCGGTGACGAAGTAAAGCAGCGCCCCGCCGGCGACGAGCGCAAGCAGGGTTACCGCCTTGATCACCAGCGGCGAGCCGGAGCCGAGACTTGCGGCGAACCAGTGTTCGGCAAAATAGAGCGCCGCGGCCATCACCGCCGCCGACAGCACCAGCCGCGGGATGCGTTTCATGAGCGGCACGTCGCGGCCCCAATGGCCGCGCCGGATCAGCACGGCGAGCAGCATCGCCGCATTGACCCAGCCTGCGACGGCGGAGGCAACGGCAATGCCGGGCGCGCCCATGGTCGGAAACAGCGTCAGCGCCGTCGTAATGTTAACCGCCACCGAGATGGCGGCGAAAATCATCGGCGTGCGCGTGTCCTCGCGGGCGAAATAGCCGGGGGTGAACGCCTTGATCAGCACGAAGGCCGGCAGGCCGAGGCCGAAGATCGCCAGGATTGCCGCGACCGTCGGCGTCGAATTGTTGGCGGCAAAGGCGCCGCGCTCATAGACCAGCCGCACGATCGGCTCGGACATGACCAGCAGCGCGGCCGCCGCCGGCAAGGTCATGAAAAGGGTAAACTCGACCGAGCGGTTCTGCAGATTGGCGGCCTCGACCAGATTGCCTGATTTCAGCGCCCGCGACAGTTCCGGCAACAGCACGATGGCGACGGCGACGCCGACGACGCCCAGCGGCAGCTGGTAGACGCGGTCGGCATAGGCCAGCGACGACACCGCGCTGTCCTGCGCCGACGCGATCGCCGTGCCGATCAGCTGGTTGATCTGGGTGATGCCGCCGGTGATCGCCGCCGGCAGCGCCAGGATCAGCAGCCGCTTGACGTTCGGCGTCATCTTCGGCCGCCGGAAGCCGATCGAAATGCCGGCATGGCGCACCGCCGCCCAGACGATCGCCAGCTGCACCAAGCCGGCCGCCAGCACGCCCCAGGCCAGCCCGAAACCGACGGTGCGGGCGTCCGAACCCTTGTACCAGGCATAGGCGAGCACGGCGATAAGGATGACGTTGAGGAACACCGGCGCCACCGCAGCGGCGAAATAGCGGCGCAGCGAATTCAGCATGCCGGCCATCATGGCGCCGAGCGACATGCAGATCAGGTAGGGGAACATGACGGTCGCCAGCGCCACCGTCGTCTCGAATTTTCCCGGCGTGTCGGCAAAGCCCGGCGCCACCAGATAGCGCACGATCAACGGCATCGCCAGTTCCATGGCGATGGTCAGCGCCAGAAGCGCCGTGAACAAGACGCCGAACACCTCTTCGGAAAAGCGCTTGGCGCCGTCGGTGCCGTGCGTCTCGATCTCCTTGGCGAACAGCGGCACGAAGGCGGCATTGAAGGCGCCTTCGGCGAACAGCCGGCGAAAGGTGTTGGGAAACTGGAAGGCGGCGTTGAAGGCGTCGGCGATCGGCCCGGTGCCGAGTGCGGCAGCCATCAGCATCTCGCGGCCGAAACCGAGGGCGCGGCTCATCAGCGTGCCGGAAGCGACCGTGGCGAATTTCTTGACAAGGCTCATGCGCTTGAAGACTGCCTGTGCGATTGGGGCAAATGGAAGGTAACAGTCACTCGGCGGCCGTTTTGGTCTTGCCGCGCTCGGACGCCGTGCCCTCGAGCACCGCGATCAGCCTGTTGCGGATAGTCGCGGTGCGCGACGGGCTGTCGATCTTCTGGCCGGTGAGATCGGTGACGTAGAACGTGTCAATGACCTTTTCGCCGAAGGTGGTGATGTGGGCCGAGGCGATGTCGAGCGACAGGTCCGACAACATGCCGGTGATCTCCGACAGAAGGCCCGGCCTGTCCAGCCCCTCGACCTCGATCACCGAGAAACGGTTCGACAGCGTGTTGCGGATCTCGGCGCGTGGCGGAATACGGAAAACCCTGGCGCCGCGCCGCGGCTTGGTCCGCTTCTCGATCATTTCGGGCAGCCAGCTCTTGCCCGACAGCACGTCCTCGATCAGCCGGCCGACGCGCTCGGCACGGCGGCGCTCGTCCTCATCGAGGTCGAACTCCCTCGAGATCAGGATGGTGTCGAGCGCGCGGCCGTCCGAGGTGGTGAAGATCTGCGCGTCGACGATGTTGCCGCCGGCCGCCGCGCAGGCGCCGGCAATCACCGAGAGCAGGCGCGGATGGTCCTGCGCCAGCACGGTGATCTCGGTCACCGCCTCGAACTGGTGGGTTTTCACCATGGTGGCGAGCTTCTTGCCGGCGTGATCGGCCTCGCGGATGAATTCGGCATGGCGGAGCTGGTCGGGAAGATCGACCGCCAGCAGATAGTTCTCGTAGTGCTGGCCGACATAACGCTTGCGGGCCTTTTCCGGCCAGTCGGCAAGCGCCTCGGCCAGTTGCTCGCGCGCCGCCGCCGTCCGCTTGGCGCGCGACACCTCCGAAAACCCGCCGGTCAACAAAAGCTCGGTCTCGTAGTAGAGGGTGCGCAGCAGCTGGCCTTTCCAACCGTTCCAGACCCCAGGCCCGACGCCACGGATATCGCAGACGGTAAGCACCAGCAGCATCTTCAGCCGTTCGACCGACTGCACGATGGCGGCAAAATCCTCGATCGTCTTGCGGTCGTTGAGGTCGCGGGTCTGCGCCGTCATCGACATGACGAGGTGGTTCTCGACCAGCCAGGCGACCGTTTCGGTGTCGGCCGGCGAGAGCCCCATATGCGGGCAGATGCGCCGGGCGATCCTGGCGCCGGCTTGCGAATGGTCCTCCGGCCTGCCCTTGGCGATGTCGTGCAGCAGCACCGCGACATAGAGCGCCTCGCGGCTCTTCTTCAGCCCCGGCATCAGCGAGTGGGCGAGTGGATGGATCTTTTCCCCGTCGCCGCGCTCGATCTCGGCCAGCACCCCGATGCAGCGGATCAAATGCTCGTCCACGGTGTAGTGGTGGTACATCGAGAACTGCATCATGGCGACGATCTTGCCGAAGTCCGGGATCAGCTTTGCCAGCAGTCCGGCCTCGTTCATGCGCCGCAGATTGAGCTCGGCATTGCGGTCCGAGGTCAAGATATCGAGGAACAGCCGGTTGGCCTCCTCGTCGCGCCTGAGCGCCTTGCCGACGAGGCCGAGCGAACGGGTCAACAGCTTCAGCGCATCGGGGTGGAATTCCAGGCCATGCTTGTCGGCAAACCAGAACAGCCTGAGCAGGTTGACCGGATCGCGCTCGAACACCTCGTCGTCGGCAATGTTGATGCGGTGGTTGTCGACGATGAAATCGGCCGTGCCGGCGAGCTTGCGCTTGCGGCGCGAAAAGGTGAGGAAGATGCGGTTGAAGCCCGGCACATGCTTGGCCTGCTCTTCTTCCAGCGCGGCGCAGAAAATGCGGGTTAGGTCGCCGACATCCTTGGCGACGAGGAAGTAGTGCTTCATGAAGCGTTCGACCGCCGACAGGCCGGGATGGGTGGTGTAACCCAGCCGCTCGGCAATGTCGCGCTGGATGTCGAAATGCAGCCGCTCCTCGGCCTTGCCGGTGAGGAAATGCATATGGCAGCGCACCGCCCACAGGAAATCCTCGGCCTTCTGGAATTCCCTGTATTCGGCGTCGGTGAAGACGCCCTTGTCGACCAGTTCCTCGCCGGTGCGCACGCGGTAGAAATATTTGGCGATCCAGAACAGCGTCTGCAGGTCGCGCAGGCCGCCCTTGCCGTCCTTGACGTTGGGTTCGACCAGGTAACGGCTCTCGCCGGCCTTGGCGTGGCGCTCGTCGCGTTCGGCGAGCTTGGCCTGGACATATTCGGGGCCGGTGGTGCGCACCACCTCGTGGTCGAAGCGCTGCAAAAGCTCGTCATAGAGCTTTTGCTCGCCCCACAGGAAGCGCGCCTCCAGGATCGAGGTGCGGATGGTGATGTCGGTGCGCGACAGCCTGAGGCACTCGTCGATGTTGCGGGTGGCGTGGCCGACCTTCAGCCCGAGGTCCCACAGCATGTAGAGCATGTATTCGACGATCTGCTCGCCCCATGGCGTCTGCTTGTAGGGCAGCAGGAACAGCAGGTCGATGTCGGACCCGGGCGCCAGCGTGCCACGGCCATAGCCGCCGACGGCCACGACCGCCATGCGCTCGGCCGATGACGGGTTTTTGACGCGATAGACATGGGTGGCGGCGAAGTCGTAGAGCGCGCGGATGATCTCATCCATCAGATGCGACAGCCGGGCGGCGCAGGCGGTACCGCTGCCATCGTCCATCAGCATGCGTTCGGCGACCGTGCGGCCGTCGGCGAGCCGGCTTTTGAGAAGCTTGAGAACGCCGCTGCGCGCGGCCTTGCCGGAGCCGTCGCCTGCCGACGCCTCGGTCAGTTCGGTCATCTCGCGGCGCAAGGCTTCGCCGTCGATCAGTTCCTCGAGCTTCAGGGATATTCTTGCCATAAATGCCGTTCGGCCTCGCCGTTTCGGCGGCGTCTATAGCGCGTTTTCGCGGCGCTGGGTATGGGGCGGACGGACGCGTTCTCCACGGCCGCCGACAGGACGATCATCTCGCGCCCGCGGCCGGTTCGGTTAGGGCTTAGGCGCGAAAAATCGAAACAGCCCTTGACCTTCCAGTTACTGGAAGCACTACCTCCGCCGCAACACCGAACTACAGGGGCTTTCGGCATGACGCATTCCGATCACCATCATCACGCCCATGGCAGCTGCTGCTCGGCAAAGGGCGTCTCCTCTGCTGCGGACGCCGTCGTCCGCGATCCGGTCTGCGGCATGACCGTCGATCCGGCTGCCGGCAAGCCGATGGCCGAGCATGACGGCCATCGCTATCATTTCTGCAGCGAGAGCTGCCGCGCGAAATTCGTCGCCGAGCCGGAAAAATACCTGACCGCAACCGATCCCGTCTGCGGCATGAGCGTCGATCGCGCCACGGCCAAGCACTTTTTGCGGCACGAGGGCCGGGGCTTCTATTTCTGCTCGGCCGCTTGCCAGGCGAAATTCGAAGCCGAGCCGGCAAAATATCTCGGCGACAGGCCGGCGCCGCAGCCGATGCCCAAGGGCACGCAATACACTTGCCCGATGCATCCGGAAATCATCCGCGACAAGCCCGGCTCCTGCCCGATCTGCGGCATGGCGCTGGAGCCGATGGGCGTGCCGACCGGCGACGAGGGACCTAACCCGGAACTGGTCGACTTCACCAGGCGCTTTTGGGTGAGCGCGGTGCTGTCCGTGCCGTTGCTGCTCATCGCCATGGCGCCGATGCTCGGCCTGACGTTTCAGGCCTTCATCGACGACCGCGCGAAGGTCTGGCTGGAGCTGGCGCTGGCCAGCCCGGTGGTGCTGTGGGCGGCATTCCCGTTCTTCCACCGCGGCTGGGACTCGGTCCTCAACCGCAGCCCCAATATGTGGACGCTGATTTCGCTCGGCGTCGGTGCCGCCTATCTCTACAGCGTCGTCGCCACGCTGTTTCCAGGCCTCTTTCCGCACCAGTTCCGCGGCCATGACGGCACCGTGCCGGTCTATTTCGAGGCGGCGGCGGTGATCGTTGCGCTGGTGTTCCTCGGCCAGGTGCTGGAATTGCGCGCCCGCGAGAAAACCGGGTCGGCGATCCGTGCGCTGCTCGACCTGGCGCCGAAGACGGCGCGGCTGATCGGTGCGGACGGTTCTGAAAACGACGTGCCGCTCGATACGGTCAAGGCCGGCGACCGCTTGCGCATCCGCCCCGGTGACGCCGTGCCGGTCGACGGCATTGTGCTCGAAGGACGCTCTTCCATCGATGAATCGATGATCACAGGCGAGCCGCTGCCGGTCGAGAAGACCGAAGGCGACAACCTCACCGGCGGCACGCTGAACAGGAACGGTTCGCTGATCATGCGCGCCGAAAGGATCGGTGCCGAGACGACGCTGGCGCGCATCGTCGAGCTGGTCGCCAAGGCGCAGCGTTCGCGCGCGCCGATCCAGGGGTTGGCCGACCGCGTCTCGTTCTACTTCGTCCCGGCCGTCGTGCTGGTCGCAATCATAGCGTTCGTCGCCTGGGCGATCGTCGGACCGGAACCCAGCCTGGTGTTTGCCATCGTCTCGGCGGTCTCGGTGCTGATCATCGCCTGTCCGTGTGCGCTCGGCCTTGCCACGCCAATGTCGATCATGACCGCCACCGGGCGCGGCGCGCATGCCGGCGTGCTGATCAAAGAAGCGGCGGCGCTCGAACGCTTTGCCTCGGTCGACACGCTGATCGTCGACAAGACGGGAACGCTGACCGAAGGCCGGCCGCGGCTGACCGACGTCATCGCGGTCGAAGGCATGGCGCAAGACGATCTGCTGGCGCTCGCCGCCGGGCTGGAAAAAGGCTCGGAGCATTCGCTGGCCGAGGCGATCGTCGACGGCGCCCGCGAACGCGGCGTGAAGGTCCCCGACGCGAGCGGTTTCGAGGCCGTCACCGGCAAGGGCGTTTCCGGCACGGTCTCGGGGCAGAAGGTGGCGCTCGGCAATGCCGCGATGATGGCCGATCTCGGCATCGACACGGCGGCGGTCCTGGCCAGCGCCGAGGCGCTGCAGGCCGACGGCAAGACCGCGATGTTCGTTGCTGTCGGCAACCGGCTCGCCGGCCTCGTCGCCGTCGCCGACCCGATCAAGGCGACCACCGCCGAGGCGATCAAGGCACTGCATTACAGCGGGCTGAAGATCGTCATGGCGACCGGCGACAACGAGCGTACTGCCAAGGCCATCGCAGCCAAGCTTGGCATCGACGAGGTGCGT
Source organism: Mesorhizobium sp. M0500 (assembly GCF_040321165.1). Taxonomy (NCBI): domain Bacteria; kingdom Pseudomonadati; phylum Pseudomonadota; class Alphaproteobacteria; order Hyphomicrobiales; family Phyllobacteriaceae; genus Mesorhizobium; species Mesorhizobium sp. M0500. The sequence continues at coordinate 24,675 of NZ_JAMYRB010000016.1, read as the reverse complement.
GCCGGGCTCTTGCCCGAACAGAAGAACGCGCTGGTCGAGGAATTGCGCGCCGGCGGTGCCGGCGTTGCCATGGCCGGCGACGGCGTCAACGATGCGCCCGCACTTGCCGCCGCCGATGTCGGCATCGCGATGGGCACAGGCGCCGATGTTGCGGTCGAAAGTGCGGGAATTACGCTGGTCAAGGGCGATCTCAACGGCATCGTCAGGGCGAGGACGCTCGCCCGCGCGACGATCCGCAACATCCGCCAGAACCTGTTTTTCGCTTTCCTCTACAATGTGCTCGGCGTGCCGGTTGCTGCCGGCGTGCTTTATCCGCTCACCGGCACGCTGCTGTCGCCGATGCTCGCGGCGGCGGCGATGAGCCTGTCTTCGGTTTCGGTGATCGCCAACGCATTGCGGCTCAGGACGTTGAAACTCTGAGTAAAACTTCCAGATAGACCCTGTTCAAAAAAGGAGACGATGAATGACCTTGGCCAAGAAGATCGTGCTGCTGATGATGGCGGCAGGAATGCTGCTTGCCGTTTTCCTCGAAAGTGTTCCGGCACAAGCCGAGGAGATGAAGCACGAGATGGGCGCAATGGGCGCGCAGAGCCCCTCGAGCGAGGGCTACAAGGCGGCGATGGACAAGATGCATACCGACATGATGGCAATCGAATATTCCGGCAATGCCGATGTCGATTTCGCCCGCGGCATGATCCCGCATCACCAGGCGGCCATCGACATGGCCAAGATCGAGCTCGCCAATGGCAAGGATCCGGAAATCCGCAAGCTGGCGGAAGCGGTGATCGCCGCGCAGCAAGCCGAGATCAAGCAGATGCAGGACTGGCTTGCCTCCCATCCGGCGAAGTAGGCGTCACGCTGTCGAGGAATCCGGGCGAGAGGCTTCACCTGGATTTCTGCTTCGCCTGGATTTCCCTTGGCGGCTATGGTGCTATCCGGGCCTCGGACTGGAGCATGCCATGCCATCGACGATAAGAACGACCTCCCTGCCCTGCGGCGAAGCTGTGCCGGTGCTCGGCCAGGGCACCTGGAAGATGGGCGAAGACGCTCGCCGCCGTGGCGACGAGGCCAATGCCCTGAAGCTCGGGCTGGATCTCGGCATGACGCTGATCGACACCGCCGAAATGTATGCCAGCGGCGGCGCCGAGGAGGTGGTGGCGGAGGCCATCGCCGGGCGCCGCGACGAGGTTTTCCTGGTCTCCAAGGTGCTGCCGTCCAATGCCTCACGCGCCGGCGTGAAACGGGCCTGCGAGAACAGCCTGAGGCATCTCGCCACCGACCGCATTGATCTCTATCTCTTGCATTGGCCGGGCAGCGTGCCTTTGATGGAAACGGTAGAGGCGTTCGAAGCGTTGAAGGCGGCCGGCAAGATCCGCCATTGGGGCGTCAGCAATTTCGATACCGGCGAGATGGAGGAGCTGGTCCGGTTGCCGGCCGGCGGCAACGTCCAGACCAACCAGGTGCTCTACAATCTGTCGCAGCGCGGCGTCGAGTTCGACCTCGCCCCGTGGAGCCGGCAACGCGGCATGCCGCTGATGGCCTATTCGCCGGTCGATCAGGGGGTATTGGCGCGCAACGCCAGGTTAGATGCCATCGCCGCCCGCCACGGTGCGACGCCGGCGCAGATCGCACTTGCATGGGTGATGGCGCAGGAGGGCGTGATCGCCATTCCGAAGGCCAGCCGCCCGGAGCATATCCGGCAGAATGTCGCGGCGTTGGAGATTGAGCTCACGAGCGAAGATTTCGCCGAAATTGACCGCGCCTTCCCACCGCCGAGGCGGAAGTCGGGCCTGGCGATGATTTGAGGGGTGGGGCGGAAGGCAAGCCAAAGCAGCGTTCCGTCACACCCCCTCTGTCCGGCAGGACAGAGGGGGGTGCCGTAGAGCGCTATCGGACGAGCACTACTTCCCAACCATCCCCTTCAGCCGGTACAGCGCCTCCAGCGCTTCCCTTGGCGTCATCTCGTCGGGATTGATCTCCGCTAGCGCCAAACCCAGCCCATCACTCTTCACCGGCTTCGACGCCTCCCGCTTCGCTGCCACGGAAAACAGCGGCAGGTCGTCGACCAGACGGTTGGCCTTGCCCGAGACCTCGCCTGCTTCAAGCTGGTGCAGCACTTCCTTGGCCCGGCCGACGACGGCCTCTGGCAGGCCGGCCAGCCGCGCTACTTGGACGCCGTAGGAACGGTCGGCCGCACCCTTGCCGACCTCGTGCAGGAAGACCACGTCGCCCTCCCATTCCTTGACCCGCATGGTGACGTTGGAGAGCCGCGGCAATTTTCCGGCCAGCGCCGTCATCTCGTGGAAATGCGTGGCGAAGATCGAGCGGCAGCGGTTTTTCTCGTGCAAATATTCGACCGCCGCCCAGGCAATCGACAGGCCGTCGAAAGTGGCGGTGCCGCGGCCGATCTCGTCGAGGATGACCAGTGCGCGTTCGCCTGCCTGGTTGAGGATCGCCGCCGTCTCGACCATCTCGACCATGAAGGTGGAGCGGCCGCGCGCCAGATCGTCGGAGGCGCCGACCCGCGAAAACAGCCGGTCGACGACGCCGATATGGGCTGATGCCGCCGGCACGAAGGAGCCGGTCTGGGCGAGGATGGCGATCAGCGCGTTTTGCCTGAGGAAGGTCGATTTGCCGCCCATATTGGGGCCGGTCAGCAGCCAGATCGCGCCGGCCTTGGCATCGCCTTGCGGCGACAGATCGCAATCATTGGCGACGAACGGGCCTTCGCCGGAACGCCGCAGCGCCTGTTCGACCACCGGATGACGTCCACCCGAAATCTCGAAGGCAAGGCTCGCATCGACCAGCGGCCGGCACCAGGCCTCGCTCTCGGAAAGCAAGGCAAGTGCGGCCGAAACGTCGAGCACGGCGAGCGCTTCGGCGCCGGCACGGATCGTGTCGGCCTGGCCGACCACTTCCGCCGTCAGCGCCTCGAAAGCGGCAAGCTCGATCGCCAGCGCCCGGTCGGCGGCGTTGGCGATCTTGGTTTCCAGTTCGGCGAGTTCCGTGGTGGTGAAGCGCATGGCGTTGGCCATGGTCTGGCGATGGATGAAGCGCGCCTTGGCGCCGTCGCTGCCGGTCATCAGCGCATGGTGGTTAGCGGTGACTTCGATATAATAGCCCAGCACATTGTTGTGCCTGATCTTCAGCGAGCGGATGCCGGTCTCGTCGATCAGCGAACGCTCCAGCCCGGCGATCACCTTTCGCGACTCGTCGCGCAGTGCCCGCATCTCGTCGAGTTCGGCGTGGTAGCCGCCGCGGACGAAGCCGCCGTCGCGCCTGAGCAACGGCAGCTCGTCGCTGAGCGCCTGTGCCAGATGCGTCGCCAGTTCACTGGGCAGTGCCTTGATAGCTCCCAACGCCGCGGCCAGTTCGCCCGGCAAGGCGGTTTGGCCGAACAGTTCGGCGATGGCGCCGGCCGCTTCGAAACCGGCGCGCAGCGCGCCGAGGTCGCGCGGACCGCCGCGGTTGAGCGCCAGCCTGGACAGTGCCCGCGGCATGTCGGCGACGCTCTTCAGGCTTGCCCGCACCGCCTGGCAGAGGCGCGTTTCGGAGCGGAAGAACGACACCGAGTCCAGCCTTGCGGCGATGGCCGCCGGGTCGGTCAGCGGCGCCATCAAGCGGTCGGCGAGCAGCCTTGCGCCGCCGCCGGTCACCGTGCGGTCGATCGCCTTGAACAGCGACCCGTCGCGGCTGCCGGACAGCGTGCGCAGCAGCTCCAGATTGGCGCGCGTCGCCGGGTCGATGAACAGCGTCGAACCCTGCTCCTCGCGCTGCGGCCGCGACAGCGGCGGCCGCTCGGCCTTCTGCGTCTTCTCGACATAGGCGATGACGCCTGAGATCGCCGACAGTTCGGCGCGCGAAAACGTGCCGAAACTATCCGGCGTTGCCACCTCGAAAAAGCGGGCGATGCGGCCGGCGGCCGAAGCCGAATCGAACAGCGACGGCGGCTGCGGGCTGGCGACGCGGCCGAGCACGTCGAAGACCGGTTTCAGCTCCGGGTCGTAAAACACCGGTTCGGCGACGATCAGCTCGCGCGGATCGACGCGGAAGACATCGGCGAGCAGCCGGTCGGCGGTTGTCTCGGCGACGCGGAAGACACCGGTCGAGATCTCGATCCAGGCTAGGGCGAAACTTCCTTGGTTCCCTGTCGCGCTTCCGCGCTCCCCGCCTCTTGTATCGCTGCTGCCGCCCTTGACCCGTCCGAGCGCCATCAGAAAACTCGATTCCGACGGCGCCAGCAATTTGTCTTCGGTGATGGTGCCGGGCGTTACCAGCCGCACCACGTCGCGGCGCACCACCGATTTGCCGCCGCGCTTCTTGGCCTCCGCCGGATCCTCGATCTGCTCGCAGACAGCGACGCGGAACCCCTGGCCGATCAGCTTCTGCAGATAATCGTCGGCGGCATGCACCGGTACGCCGCACATCGGGATGTCGAGCCCCTGGTGCCTGCCGCGCTTGGTCAGCACGATGCCGAGCGCCCGGCTTGCCTTCTCGGCATCGTCGAAGAACAGTTCGTAGAAATCGCCCATGCGGTAGAACAGCAGCGAATCCGGGTTCGCCGCCTTGATCTCGATATACTGCTCCATCATCGGCGTCGCCGGCGCGAAGGCCGGCGTGGCGTTGTCGCTTCGAATGGGCGTCTCGTCGTTCAAGAAGCTGCTTCCAAAATTTTCCAAGCCATGCTTGGCGGTTTACAGCGGCGAAGTGTAGCCTTAATCCCGAACCTTCCACAAAAGAAAGCATGCGCACCCATCTCAAGCGGTGCCGTACGGGCGAGGAAACCAAAAGTACCATGGCCAAGAAAACCGAGAGCAACGGGCCCTCCGTCAGCGCCCAGGAGGCGCTGGAATTCCACGCCATGGGGCGTCCGGGCAAGCTGGAGATCGTCGCCACAAAACCGATGGCGACGCAGCGCGATCTCAGCCTCGCCTATTCGCCGGGCGTCGCGGTTCCGGTTCTCGCCATCGCCGAGGACCCGAGCCGCGCCTTCGACTACACGGTTCGCGGCAACATGGTCGCCGTCATCTCCAACGGCACCGCCATCCTCGGCCTCGGCAATCTCGGCGCGCTGGCATCGAAGCCGGTGATGGAAGGCAAGGCGGTGCTGTTCAAGCGCTTCGCCGATGTCGATTCCATCGACCTCGAGGTCGACACCGAGGATGCCGACGAATTCATCAACTGCGTGCGTTTCCTTGGACCCTCCTTCGGCGGCATCAACCTCGAGGACATCAAGGCACCGGAATGCTTCATCATCGAGCAGCGGCTGCGCGAGCTGATGGACATACCGGTCTTCCATGACGACCAGCACGGCACCGCCATCATCTCGGCTGCCGGCCTGATCAACGCGCTGGAAATCACCGGCCGCGACATGAAGACCACGAAAATGGTCTGCAACGGCGCCGGTGCTGCCGGCATCGCCTGCATCGAATTGATGAAGGCGATGGGCTTTGCGCCTGAGAATATCATCCTTTGCGACACCAAGGGCGTCGTCTTCCAGGGCCGCACCGAAGGCATGAACCAGTGGAAATCGGCGCATGCCGTGAAAACCGGCGCGCGCTCGCTGGCCGAGGCGCTGGACGGCGCCGACGTGTTCCTCGGCCTCTCGGCCAAAGGCACGCTGACCACCAAAATGGTGCAGTCGATGGCCAAGAACCCGATCATCTTCGCCATGGCCAATCCCGACCCCGAGATCACGCCTGAGGAGGTCGCCGAGATCCGCACCGACGCCATCATGGCGACGGGACGGTCCGACTATCCCAACCAGGTCAACAACGTGCTTGGCTTCCCCTACATCTTCCGCGGCGCGCTCGATGTGCGGGCGACCACCATCAATGACGACATGAAGATCGCCGCGGCCAAAGCGCTCGCCGAACTGGCGCGCCAGGACGTGCCCGACGACGTCGCCGCCGCCTATCAGGGCATGCGGCCGAAATTCGGCCCCAACTACATCATCCCGGTGCCGTTCGACCCGCGCCTGATCTCGGCCATTCCGATCGCGGTGGCCAAAGCGGCGATGGACTCCGGCGTCGCGCGCAAGCCGATCCTCGATCTCGACCGCTACGCGCAGGAGCTTTCCGCCCGCCGCGACCCGATCGCCTCGACGCTGCAGCGCATCTACGACCGCGTCCGCCGCCAGCCCAAGCGCATCGTCTTTGCCGAGGGCGAGGAGGAGCAGGTGATGCGCGCCGCCGTCTCCTATGTGAACCAGCGGCTCGGCACCGCCATCCTGCTCGGCCGCGACGACATCATCAAGGAAAACGCCAGGAATGCCGGCATCGATCTCGGCAAGCAAGGCATCGAGATCATCAATGCGCGGCTGTCGCGGCGCAACTCGGTCTACACCGACTATCTCTACGAGCGCATGCAGCGCAAAGGCTTTCTGTTCCGCGACTGCCAGCGGCTGATCAACAACGACCGCAACCATTTCGCCGCCTGCATGGTGGCGCTGGGCGATGCCGACGGCATCGTCACCGGCGTTACCCGTAACTATTCGACGGCGCTCGACGACATCCGCCGCGTCATCGACGCAAGGCCCGGCCACTGCGTCATCGGCGTGTCGATCGTGCTCGCGCGGGGTCGCACCGTCCTCGTTGCCGACACCGCGGTGCACGACATGCCTGATGCCGTCGAGATCGCCGACATCGCCGAGGAGGCCGCCGGCTTCGCCCGCCGCATGGGCTACGAGCCGAGGCTCGCCATGCTCGCCTATTCGACCTTCGGCCATCCGCAGGGCGAACGCTCCGAGCGCGTCCAGGAAGCGGTGCGCATCCTCGACAAGCGCCGCGTCGATTTCGAGTATGACGGCGAGATGGCCGCCGACGTGGCGCTCAACGCCCGCGCCATGGCGCAGTACCCGTTCATCAGGCTGACCGGCCCGGCCAATGTGCTGATCATGCCGGCCTTCCACTCGGCCTCCATCTCGACCAAGATGCTGCAGGAGCTCGGCGGCTCGACCGTCATCGGCCCGCTGCTGGTCGGCCTGAACAAGCCGGTTCAGATCGTCTCGCTGAATGCCAAGGACAGCGACATCGTGAATATGGCGGCGATCGCGGCGTATAGCGCGGGGGCTTGAGGAGCGCGTAGCGGCAGCACCTCTTTCCTTCTCCCCCTGTGGGAGAAGGTGGCCGAGCGAAGCTCGGTCGGATGAGGGGTGCTCCAGCTTGGCACCGGCAGCACTCCGTCCAGCACCCCTCAACCGTCTCGGCGCTGCGCGCCGATCCACCTTCTCCCACAGGGGGAGAAGGAAGAGATGCCGCTACAGCAGCCCGGCCTGCTCGGCCTCTCTGCGCAAATTCTGCCGTGGCCTTGGGCCTATCTGCTGGATGACCAGCCCGGCCGCCAGCGAGCCGAGATCGCCGCACTGCTTCAGGCTGCGGCCTTGCGTGTAGCCATAGAGGAAGCCGGCGGCGTAGAGGTCGCCGGCGCCGGTCGTGTCGACCAGTTCGCGGATCCTGGTCGCCTCGATGGTGACGGTCTCGTCGCCGCGCACGATCACCGAGCCCTTTTCCGAGCGGGTGACGGCGGCGATCTTGCAATCCTTGCGGATCTGCGCCAGCGCCTCGTCGAAGGAAGCGGTCTGGTAGAGCGACTTAATCTCGTGGCTGTTGGCAAAGACGATGTCGACGGTGCCGGAGCGCATGAGATCGAGGAACTCGTCGCGGTAGCGGTCGACGCAGAACGAGTCCGACAATGTCATCGACACTTCGCGCCCGGCGGCGTGGGCGAGTTTCGCCGTCTGCCGGATCGCCTCCTTGGCGCGCGGCGGGTCCCACAGATAGCCTTCGAAATAGGTGACGGCGGCGCCCGACGCCTTGTCGGCCTCGACGTCCTCCGGGCCGAGCTCCACGCAAGCGCCGAGATAGGTGTTCATCGAGCGCTCGCCGTCCGGCGTGACGAAGATCATCGAGCGCGCCGTCGGTGGCTCGCCGCTGAGCGGCCGGGTGTCGAAGGCGACGCCCTGGGCATGGATGTCATGCGCGTAGATTTCGCCGAGCGCGTCGTTGGAGACCTTGCCGAAGAAAGCGGCGCGGCCGCCGAAGGAGGCGACGCCCGCCGCCGTGTTGCCGGCGCTGCCGCCCGAGGCTTCGATGGCCGGGCCCATGCGGCTGTAGAGCAGTTCGGCGCGCCTCGTGTCGATCAAATTCATCGCGCCCTTGATGATGCCGTTCGTCTCCAGGAACGCCTCGTCGCACTGGGCGATGATGTCGACGATGGCATTTCCGACACAAAGCACGTCATAGTCCGGCATCAATTCATGTCTCCGCCAAAAACCCACCGGCTTTCTGCCACGCCGGGCGCGGGCGGGTCTAGCGGTTTGATGCGGCTTTGCCTAGGCCGCGAGTTATAAATCCGGGCAGAACGCATGCTTCGTATCGCGCGGTTTGCGCTTGTCTCGCGACCTGTCTCCGCCTATCCCGAAATATCGCCCATGGGCCTCGTTTGACATGGAATTGGAAACGCCGTGATCCTCGACGCCGCCCGTGCCGCCTTGAGCCGGCTGTTCTCGCCCGAATTCCGTTCTGTGTTCCTGAAGACGCTGGGGCTGACCTTGCTGGCGCTGGCGGCGCTTTGGTTCGGGATCAAGAGCTTGTTCGAATGGCTGGCCTGGCCGTGGATCGATGCATGGCTCCCCGCCCTACCCTCCTGGGCCGGATGGCTGGGCGCCGTCGTCGCAGGCATCGGCCTTGCGCTGGGCTTGGCGCTGCTCATCGCGCCGGTGACGGCGATCATCGCCGGCCTGTTCCTCGACGACGTCGCCGAAGTGGTCGAGCGCACGGATTATCCAAACGACCCGCCCGGCCGCGCCGTGCCGGCGTTGCGCTCGCTGGTGCTGGCGATCCGATTTTTCGGCGTCGTTATCCTCGGCAACATCGTCGCCCTGCTGCTGCTCTTGGTGCCGGGCGTGAACATCGCCGCTTTCTTCATCGTCAATGGGTATCTGCTCGGACGCGAGTTCTTCGAATTCGCCGCCATGCGCTTTCGCCCGGAGGCCGAGGCCAAGGCGCTGCGCAGAAAGCACTCCATCACCGTGTTCCTGGCCGGGCTGGTGGTCGCCGCTTTCCTCGCCGTGCCGCTACTCAATCTTCTGACGCCGCTGTTCGCCGCCGTCATGATGGTGCACCTGCACAAGGCGATCTCGGCACGGGAAGGGAGCTATCTCAGCAGAAAACCCCTGCCCAGTTCGTCGTCGTCCTCGACGATGAATTCGGCCCGCCCTGAGTAATAGGCGCGGCCGCCGACGCGGGCGATGATGGCGTCATGCGGCCCGGCTGTGGCCGTGCGTACGACGGCGCCGGAAAAGCGCGAGCCGGCGATGCTCTCGAACAGCCGCGTCCGGCCAATCTCGATTTGGCCCTTGGCGTGCATGGCCGCCAGCCGCGCGGTGACGCCGGAGCCGGTCGGCGAACGGTCGACCTCCGCCTCGGCGAAAACGCAGATGTTTTTGGTCGGCGTATCGGAGAACGCATCCTGTCCGTCGGTCAGGATGGTGCCGTAGAGAAAGGCGAGATCGGCATGGTCGGGATGCGACAGCGGCAATTCGGCCTTGAGCTTATTGGTCAGCGCGGTCGCTGCATCGACGAAATCGCGCACCCGGTTCTGGCCGAATTCCAGCCCGAACTGGCGGCAGTCGGCCAGTGCATAGAAGGCGCCGCCATAGGCGATGTCGAAGCCGACCGGACCATAGCCCGGCAGCTCGATCCGCTGGTTGCCGGCGAACAGAAACGCCGGCACGCTTTCGAAGGACACCGCGCCGGCCTTGCCGTCCCTTACCTCGACCGCAGCCGAAATCAGCCCGCATGGCGCCTCGATATTGACGGTCGTCATCGGCTCGCGTGGCGCCACCAGCCGCTCGTCGACGGCGTAGCGGCCGAGCGCGACGATGGCGTGGCCGCACATCGTCGAATAGCCCTCATTGTGCATGAACAGCACCGCGAGGTCGGCGCCCGGCAGGTCGGGCTCCACCAGCAGCGCGCCATACATGTCGTAATGGCCGCGCGGCTCGAACATCAGGATCTTTCTGAGATGATCGAGATGGTCGCGCACATAGGCACGCTTTTCGAGGATCGTGCCCTTGGGAATGTCGGGGTAGCCGCCGGTGACGATCCGCAGCGGCTCGCCGCCGGTGTGCATGTCGACGACGGTGAGCGTCATTCGCCGGGCCCCGCCTAGGCGGAAGATTTGGCAAACAGCGCCTGCAGCTTGCCGAACGGCATGGCGGCGCGGGTGAAGCCGAAGGTGCCATCCTGCTGGATCTCGCGCGCCGCGGTCTCCAGCATGCCGAAAGCAAAATTGGTCAGCCATGGGCCGAGCGAGATGCGCTTTACCCCAGCCATGGCAAGATCGGCGATGGTGAAGCCGGGCCTAGCCATGACGTTCACGGGCTTGGTCAGCGCCGAGCAGACGGTTCGCACCATCTCGATGTCGCCCAGGCCCGGTGCATAGAGCACGTCGGCACCGGCTTTCTCGAAGGCCTGCAGCCGCTTGATCGTGTCGTCGAGATCGGGCTTGCCCCACAGGAAATTCTCGGCCCGCGCGGTGAAAACGAAATCGCGTTTCAGTGCCCGTGCCGCTTCCGCCGCCGCCGCGACGCGATCGACGGCATGCGAAAAATCATAGATCGGCTTGGCGGGCTCGCCGGTATGGTCCTCGATCGAGCAGCCGGCGAGGCCAGCCGCCTCGGCGGCGAAGATGGTCTCGCCGGCACTTGTCGCGCTGTCGCCCTTGCCCTTTTCGAGGTCCGCCGAAACCGGCAGCCCGGTCGCCGCTGACACTTCACGGCAATGATGGATCATCGCCTCGAACGTCACCGCGCCGTCCGGCAGGCCGCGCGAAAAGGCAAAGCCGGCGCTGGTCGTGGCCAGCGCCTTGAAGCCGAACGAGGCCAAGAGCTTGGTCGTGCCGACGTCCCATGAATTGGCCATAACGAAGATCGATGTATGCAGGTCGCGAAAAATCTTGCCCTTGTCCATGGATGCTCCCCTCCAGTGCAGAATGTGAGGCAAATTCTAGCCCGGCGGAACGCGCCGGGCAAACAAATGCGGTTGGCTCAGAAGCGTTTGGCGTTCTCTCCTGCCAATCGGTCCAGCGCATCGGAATCCTTGACGTAACGCGAAGCGTTTTTGTCCCAATGATAGGTGACGGAAATGTCGCGCGAAGACGCCTCTGGCGGCGGCTGGCCGTCGCAGCTTTCATCGCCCGGCACTGTCGCGTCGGTCACCGTAACCTTGATGGCTGCATAGGGCTGGCCGTCGGCAATCGCCTGGAAGGCCGCATTCTGCGTCCTTCGGTTGGTGCAGAGGTTTTCGTCGAACGTATAGATCATGTCGATCAGCTCGAACCTGTCGTTGCGGACCATGACCAGCGGCGCGATCACATAGCCCTGGCTCGAATTGAAATGCGTGCTCGTGGTGATGATGACGTCATCGCCGGGCCCGATCGACAGCTTGCCCGGATCGCGAAAGTAGGTGCTGCGGTCGACGGCAACATTGACCGCGTCGAGCAAGGCCGGCTTGCCGGTGATGTCGTAGAGTGCCAGCACTGCATAACCCTCGGCGCTGTCAGGCGAGTCGCCGAGGTCGAGCAGCATCGCCAGCCGGTCCTTGCCGCCGGCCTTGATGTCGAGCACGTCGGCGCTGGAAAGACCCGACGTCGCCGGCGGCGAGCCGTCGTAGTCCGGTCCAGCGATGTGGCGCATCTCGATCGGCATCGAACCCCGGAAAAAGCCGGCCTTGTCCGCGGCCAGATCGGGAATGACCATCCTGGCGAGATCGAGATAGGTGACATCGCCGTGGCCGGGGACAGCGCTGCCGAGCTCCGGGAAGCTGACGGCCTCCGCGCTGGCCGTCGTCCAAAGACAGGGCAGCAGCAGGCAAGCAACGATGAAACGAAGCAGGGAGAAGGTCATGCGCGCGCGCTCGTTATGTCGGGCGCGCGCAAGCTATAGCATTTTGCGGCCAAGAGGAAACACTTGGCGTTGCCTCACTATGTTGGTTTGGCTTGGCTCGCCAGGGTCTGCTGGAAAACCGGCACCAGCTGATCCATGGCGGCTGCGAGCCACGTGCCGAGTTCGTCGGGCAGAGTATCGTGAATCCAGACCAGGCGGCTCCGGCCCTCGCCCTCGGCAAAGACCTGCATGGAGGTGTTATCGTGAGTGACCTCGTCGCCGAGCCATCCCCACACGATCCGCCGGCCCTGCTCGTCGCGGGCGATGAGCCGCTCTCGCACGATCTTGCCGTCGGCGAAAGTAAGGACCCGTACGTCGCCCTCATCCACCCGGCAATCGACGAAAACGCCTGGGGCTATCCGTTGGGCGCCGCCGGCGAAGTCGCCCACCGTCGCCCATACGCTTTCCGGTGAAGCATCTACGATGATTTCCCTGACTATCGAAGCCATGTTTCGCCTTCCCTTCGTTAACAGGTAGACCTGTCTGTATACATATGGATGTATACAGACCTGTCTGCTATACGGTCAAGGCATGTCCGCAGCCCGAATCAACGATCGTCCCGAAAGTCTTGCGCGCCGCCGCATCCTCGAAACGGCGACCGCGCTGTTTTCTCTGGAGGGGGTCCGTGCAGTCGGCATCGACCGCATCATCGCCGAGGCCGGCGTTGCGAAGGCGACGTTCTATCATCACTTCGCGGCCAAGGACGACCTCGTCCGCGCCTATATCGAGGAGATCAGCAAGGGAGGACGGGCGGCAATCGCGAGCCTTGGCCGGCGGCCACCTCGCCTGATGATCCTTGCCGTATTCGATCTCATTGCCGATGCGGCGGATCAGCCGGGCTACCGCGGCTGCCCGTTCCAAAATGCCGCGGCCGAATACCCCGACCCGAGGAGCCCGGTTCGCGAGGCAATCGATAAGCATCGTCACTGGAAGTGGGGCATCCTCAGGGATCTGCTGATCGCTGACGCAAATCCCGATCCGGACCGCACCGCGGACGCGCTAACAGTGGCGGCCGACGGCCTGCTTGTCGTCAGTCATCTCGACAGGCCGGCCAATCTGCGCACTCTCATACGCGACACGGTCGACCGAGTACTTGGGGCGCCGCGCCCGGTCTGAGATCTGGCGCGCATGCAGCCTGCGCAAAGGCGATCAGTGGATCGGCACCAGCCCGGCCAGTTTACGCATGTCGTCGAACAGGATGCCTCCGGCTTCGATCAGTCCATCGCGGTCGGAAAGCGGGTCGCCGTGGTAGGAATAGACGCGCATGCCGGCGGCGATGCCGGCTGCCGTGCCGGCGACGCTGTCCTCGATGACGATGCAGTCGGCGGGCGCGAAGCCCATCGTCGCTGCCGCATGCAGGAAGAGGTCGGGGAACGGCTTGCCACGCGAGACCATGGTCGAGCTGAACAGCGCATGCTCGAAAAGCGGCAGCAGCCCGGTCTGGCCGAGCGTGATGTGCATTTTGGACACCCGTGCCGACGAGGCGACACAGGTGGCGATGCCGGCGGCGTGCACGGTTTCGATGAACTCGCGAACGTTGGGGATGGCCTCGACGCCATGCGCGAACAGGTCCGGCAGGCCGGCGTTCCAGCGCTCGACGAAATCGGCGCCGAGGCTGACGCCGGTCGCCTCAACTTCCTTCTGCACCGAGACCATGCTGCGGCCGGAGAAATTCTTGCGGCAATATTCGAAGCTGGCCGGAAAGCCGGCCGCGGTCAGCCATTCGGCGAGGCGCCGATTGGCCAGGTTCTCGGTGTCGACCAGAACCCCGTCGCAATCGAAGATGACGAGCTTGGGTATTTTCATCAGGCCGTGCCGGTCGATCCGAAGCCGCCCGAGCCGCGCGTTGTGCCGCCAGCCAATGTGCGCTCCTCGACGGTCGCCTGCGTCACCGGGGCGAAGACGATCTGGGCGATCCGCATGCCGCGCGTCACCGCGAAATCCTCGTCGCCGAGATTGATCAGCAGCACCTTGACCTCGCCGCGATAGTCGCTGTCGATGGTGCCCGGCGTGTTGAGGCAGGTGAGCCCGTGCTTGAAGGCGAGGCCCGAACGCGGCCGGACCTGGCCTTCGACGCCCTCCGGAATTTCCAGGACCAGCCCGGTCGGCACCAGCGCACGCTTTCCCGGCAGGATCAAAAGCGGCCTGTCGTCCGGGACGGCGGCGCGCAGGTCCATGCCGGCGGCGCCCGAGCTTTCATAGGCCGGAAGCGGCAAGCCCTCGCCATGCGGCAGCCTGACGAAGCCGACAGCCGGACCGATGACGGAGGTGGGATAAAGTGCTGCGCGCATGAGGCTGATCCTATCGTCGCGAACGCCGGTTCAGTCAACTCGGCGGCAATGCTATCAACGGCTTTCTTTCAGCACAGTTCCGCTTCAGCGCAGTTCCATCGGAACGACCGTGGTCTCCTTGATCTCCTCCATGACGAAGGAGGCCGAAACGTCCGACAGCGCCACCTTGGCGATCAGCCGCTGGTAGAGCCGGTCATAGGCCTTCACATCGGCAACGCGGGCGCGCAGGACATAGTCGAGATCGCCGGACATGCGGTAGGCGCCGGTGATCTCGGCAAAGCCGGTCACCGCCGCTCGGAATCTTTGCAGCCAGTCGGGATCGTGGTTCGAGGTGCGGATCAGGATGAACACCGAAAGGCCGAGCCCAAGCTTGTCGGCGTCGACCAGCGCCACCCGGCCGGTGATGACGCCGTCTTCCTCCAGCCGCTTCACCCGGCGCCAGCAGGCATTGCGCGACAGCGATATTCTTGCCGAGAGCTGGTCGACGGACAGCGTGCCGTCGCGTTGCAGCTCGGCCAGCAATCTCCGGTCTATTTCGTCGATTTCCGGCGCCATGTGGGATGTTTGTCCCAAAATTCAGCCTTTCACAAGGACAATTTGAGACCGATGAACCGAACACCCATGCCAGTATACTCATCGCCGGCTCTTCATGCCGGCAGGAGGGATCGACATGACGGCACGGCTCGCAAGACTTTTCACCTCTCACCCGGCCGCGGTCGGCGAGAGCTATTTCGGCCATATGGCTTTCGCCGCATGGTTCTCGTCGCGATTGTTCATGGCGGCGTTTGCCGCGCTCGTTCATGCTTTCTTGCCGTTTCTGTTCGAGACCACGGCAAGCGGCATCATCCGTGAGCTCTATGAGCGGACGCACAACAGGGGACGGTAGGCCGTAGAGGCGCCGAGCGCGGCGAGGCCGCTGGACAGGGCCGCCCCTCAACGGGCCCCGCAGCGCAATCCCGATCAAGCGCCGCCATCGTCGAAATGTCGAGCCAGGCTTGCATCCACGCGCCAATCCGCCATTTTGAGGAGCGCGGCGCGATAGCCCGGAGCATTCACCATGGATATCGTCTTTTCCTCGACCACCAATCTGGCCGCGGCCATCCGCGACCGTACGGTTTCCGCAATAGAGGTGCTGGACGAGCATCTGGCGCAGATTGACAGGCACAATGAGGCGGTCAACGCAGTCGTAACCCTCGATCGGGACGGTGCGCGGCAACGCGCTGGCAAGGCCGACGAAGCCCAGGCGCGCGGCGAGGCCCTTGGGCCGCTACACGGCGTGCCGTTCACACTGAAGGACACGCACGAAACAGCGGGCATGAGAACCACTGTCGGCTTCCCGGCTTTCGCCGACTTTGCCCCGAGGGCAGACAGTCCGGTCGTTGCCTGGCTGAAGGCGGCAGGCGGCATACTGGTGGGCAAGACGAACGTGGCGACAATGCTCGGTGACTGGCAGTCGAGCAATCCGCTGTTCGGCCGCACCGGCAATCCCTGGAATCTCCAGCGCACCGCCGGCGGCTCCAGTGGCGGTGCGGCGGCGGCGCTCGGCACCGGAATGACGCCGTTCGAGGTCGGCACCGACATGCAGGATTCGATCCGGCTGCCCGCTGCCTTTTGCGGCGTCTGCGGCCTCAAGCCGACCGAGCACCGCGTCTCGCTCGCCGGCGCCTTCCCCGATCCAGGCGGGGCGCCGCGCAGCGTGAGGCTGATCTCCTGCCTCGGACCGATGGCACGCAGCGTCGAAGACCTGGTACTGATCTACCGCCTTATTGCCGGGCCGGATGGAAGCGATACCGACCTTGCGCCGGTACCGGTCGAAGACATGCCGGAGCTGGATCTGACGACGCTGCGCATTGCCTTCGCGCCGTCCTTCCCAGGTTTTCCGGTGGCAGGCGAGATCAGGGCTGCGGTCGAAAGCCTGGCAAAGGAGCTTCAGGCGGCAGGCGCGATCGTCGAGGAGGCCAAATTGCCGAAGCTCGACCTGCACGACGATCTGGAGCAAGGCGGCGCGCTGATCGGCATGATGCTGGAGGCGGCCCAGCCCGAACCGCGGGAGAAGCCGACACCGGTCTCGCGCTGGTTCGAGGCGCTCGCCCGCCGCGACCGCTCCATCCTGGCGTGGGAACGGTTCTTCGACGGCTGCGACGCCTTGCTGTGCCCGGTCGCCATGGCCACCGCCTTCCCGCATTGCGATCCGGGAACGTCGATCGAGGTCGACGGCGAGAAGCAAACCTACTGGATGCTGCCGGCCTATGGCGCGGTGTTCAATTACAGCGGCCACCCCGCACTGTCGCTGCCCTGCGGACAGGACAGCAATGGCCTGCCCATCGGACTACAGCTTGTTGGCAAACGCTGGTCGGAGTCGCGCCTGCTCGGGATCGCCAGGGCAATCGAGCCGCTGGCCGGCGGCTTTCGCCGTCCGCCCGGTTATTGAGTAAACCGCCCCAGCCCGTAGGGATCAAGCAGCGGATCGCGCTCGCCATCGAGGATTTCGCGGGCGGCGAACAGGCCGACGGCCGGTGCCAGCGTGATGCCGGAATGCATGACCGCGACGTAGACGCCGCTCGTGCCTTCGGCGCGGCCAATGATCGGAAAGCCATCGACCGGCGTCGGCCGATAGCCAATGGTGTGGAAATCGAGTTCCAGCTCATCCGCGCCGCGCAGCATCGCCTTCATCGCCGCAAACAGGTCGCGGGCGGTGGCCGCAGCATCCATGCCGGGATCGGCGCCGCCGAAATCCGAGCCCGCGATGATGCGGCCTTCCGCCGTCTGGCGCATATGCAGGCGGTCGCCGATCACCAGGCCGTTGAGCAGCTTTTCGTAGGGGCGCGAATGCACGATCAGGCCGGGTGGCGTCTCGATCGGCAGTTCTATCCCGGCTGTTGCCGCTAGTGCCGGAGAGCCGGCTCCGGCCGCGATCACCACCTCGTCGGCAGCAATCCGCCCGCCGGATGTATCGACGCCGGCAATCCTGCCGTTGGCTTGCACCAGAGCGGTGACGGTCGTCTCGGCTACAATTCGCGCGCCGCGCCGTTCGGCGTCGGCCAGCAGTGCTTGCGTGGCGGCGACCGGCTCGGCGACACCTTCCTCGGCGACATAAAGGGCGAAATCGGGAAGTTCGGCCAGATTGGGCTCGATACGCGCCGCTCCGGCACGGTCGACACGCTCGATGCCGCAGCCCCATGCGGAGTGCTCGGCCGCATAGGCCTCAAGCTCGGGACGTGGCAGGTCCCACCACAAGCCACCGCACCACTGCAACGGGATGCCGGGCACCTCGTTCGCCAGCCGCGTCCATTCGGCCATCGACCGAATGCGTAGGCGGAAATAGACCTCCGGATTGCCCCAGCTGGCATTGATCCAGGCAAAGGAATTCGGTGTCGCGACGCCGCCGGCGCCGCTGCCGGCAATGACCGTCACCTTTGCTCCGGCCCTGGTCAGGTGCCAGGCGATGGAGGCGCCGATGATGCCGGCGCCGATGACGATGACTTGTTTCGCCGCTGTCATGCTTCACTCCTCGTTCCAACGCCACCACTGCGATGCCATTGCCCGTGGGTTCTGCCAAGAGCGCGCGGTATAAAATATGCTTCTTGACTTTAATACGTACGTACGTATTATACCGGCATGGCTAGACATTCACTTCGCGAAAAACTTCTCGACGCCGGTTTCAACACCATCTGGAATTCCGGCTATTCGTCCGCCGGCGTACGCGACATCGTCGCCGCGGCCGATGCCCGCCCGGGGTCCTTCACCAATCATTTTGTCTCCAAGGAGGCGTTCACCGGCGAGGTGCTGGACCGCTATTTCGCCTATGTGAGCGGTTTGGTGGAGCAGGCCCTTGCTCGGGACGGCACGCCCCCGGTCGGGCGCTTGCGCCGCTATCTCGAAATCATCACGTCGAAGCTGGAGGCGCATGATTGGGCACGGGGCTGCATGATCGGCAATCTCAGCCTCGAGACGGCGGCTCACAGCGAGGCGCTGAGGCTGCAACTCGTCGCCATTTTCGAACGCTGGCGTAAGCCCTTTGCCGAATGCATCGCCGAGGGCCAGGCGGCTGGCGACATCACCGACGCGTTCGATGCCGAGGACCTCGCCGATTTCCTGTTGAGTTCCTGGCAAGGCGCGATGCTGCGCATGAAGGTGGAGCGCAGTCCCGAACCGCTCGAGCGTTTCAAGAATATCGTCTTCAAAACAGTCTTCGCAAAAAGGAGCTGATCCGATGAACCCGAAACTCGAAAAGCGCACAATGTTGCCACGCTCGCAAGTCGCGGTGCTCGATTCCACCATCTCCTATGTCGAGGCAGGCACGGTTGGCCCGACGGTACTCTTGCTGCACGGCAACCCGACGTCGTCCTACATCTGGCGCGACATCATCCCGCATGTGGCGCCGTTCGGCCGCTGCATAGCGCCCGACCTGATCGGCTATGGCCAGTCCGGCAAGCCGGACATCGACTATCGCTTCTTCGACCACGTCCGGTATCTCGACACCTTCATCGAGACGCTTGGCATCACCGACATGGTTGTCGTCGCGCAGGACTGGGGCACCGCGCTCGCCTTCCATCTCGCCGCACGGCGGCCGCAGCGGATCCTCGGCCTCGCCTTCATGGAGTTCATCCGCCCCTTCGAGAGCTGGGACGATTTTCACCAGCGTCCACAGGCGCGCGAATTGTTCAAGGCAATGCGCACGCCGGGCATCGGTGAGAAGCTTGTTCTGGAAGACAACGTCTTCGTCGAAAAGGTGCTGCCGGCCGCTGTGCTGCGCACGATGAGCGATGAGGAAATGGCCGCCTACCGGGTGCCGTTCCCGACGCCGCAATCGCGCAAGCCGATCCTGCGGCTGCCGCGCGACCTGCCGATCGAAGGCCAGCCCGCTGATGTCGCCGCCATCAGTGAGCACGACCATCGGGCGCTCCGGGCATCCTCCTACCCGAAGCTGCTTTTCTCAGGCGATCCCGGCGCCCTCGTCTCGCCGCAGGCGGCACGGGGCTTCGCGGCTGGGCTGAAGAACTGCCGCCTGATCGATCTCGGACCCGGTGCGCACTATCTGCAGGAGGACCATGCCGACAAGATCGGCGCCGCAATTGCCGAGTGGGTTCCCGAGATAGCGTTCGAGAGCCATGCGGCCTGACGTCGGGACGTGAACCGGCGGCCGCGGCCGGCGGAGAGGTCGACAGCTTAGCTCTGCCGGTGCCAAGCGATGGAGGCGCCAATGATGCCGGATCCAATGACGATGATGTTCTTGCTCGCGGCCGTGTACCTTCAAACGCCCAGGACTTCTTGCCCTCATTGCCACCATGCTACAGACTTGCCAAGAGCGTTGCCGGGACCGCTCTCGAAGCGGGTCGATGACGATCGCCTCGATGGAAACGTTCAGCTCAATCACATGAGGGTCATTTGCGCCGCTGGATAAAAGGGCTGGTTTTTGCTGCAGCCGGAGCCGCCATTGTTTATGCCGTCTTCTTCGGCCCGCTGCCGATCGTTCGATCTTGGTGGCAGGACGACAACTGGCTGGATCCTTTGCATAAGCGCCATCGCATTGCTGACGGTTTGGTGCTGACCGGGGCGTTGGTTGGGAAATCGCGGGCAGAAGTTGTTGCCATGCTCGGCGAGCCGCCGAAGACGGACTATTTCGAGGACTGGAGTCTGGTTTATATTCTTGGTTCGGAAAGAGGATTTTTTTCGATCGACTCTGAATGGCTGGTTATGCGCCTGGATGACGCTGGCTCGGTCACGCAGGCGGCTATCGTCAGAGACTGAACCTGCTGCCGGGGTATCAGCGGTGTTTCCGTTCGACAGGCCGGAAAAGCGCTGCTAGAAGCCCGCGCCACAGACAGGATTCCATGAAATTGGCTGAAGACATCGAACAAGCGGTATCGCGCCGCCGCACTTTCGCGATCATTGCCCACCCCGACGCCGGCAAGACGACGCTCACCGAAAAACTGCTTTTGTTCGGCGGCGCCATCCAGCTTGCCGGCGAGGTCAAGGCCAAGAAGGACCGCATCCAGACCCGCTCGGACTGGATGAAGATCGAACGCGAGCGCGGCATTTCGGTGGTCACCTCGGTGATGACCTTCGAATACGAGGACACCGTCTTCAACCTGCTCGACACGCCCGGCCACGAGGATTTCGCCGACGACACCTATCGCACGCTGTCGGCGGTCGACAGCGCGGTCATGGTGATCGACGCCGCCAAGGGCATCGAGCCGCGCACGCTGAAACTGTTCGAGGTCTGCCGGCTGCGCGACATCCCGATCATCACCTTCGTCAACAAAATGGACCGCGAAAGCCGAGACCCATTCGACATCCTCGATGAGATCGAGCAGAAGCTGGCACTGGATACAGCGCCGATCACCTGGCCGATCGGCCGCGGCAAGACCTTTTCCGGGACCTACCATCTGGCGCTGAACGCGGTGCGCAAGGGCGACGCCGAAAAGGAGCGCACGCCGGTCAACGGTCCCGATTCCAACCGCGTTGCCGGCCTGTTGCCGGAGAACGAGCGGGAGGCCTTCATCGAGGAGCTGGAGCTGGCGCGCGCGGCCTGTCGCCCGCTCGACCTCGATGCCTTCCGCGAGGGCCATTTGACGCCGGTCTATTTCGGTTCGGCGCTGCGCAATTACGGCGTGCGCGATCTGATCGAGGCGCTCGGCGCCTACGGGCCGCCGCCGCGCGCGCAGGAGGCCGACAGCCGCAAGGTCGAGGCGACCGAGGACAAGATGACCTCCTTCGTCTTCAAGATCCAGGCCAATATGGACCCCAACCATCGCGACCGCATCGCTTTCGTCCGCGTCTGCTCCGGCAAGCTCGAGCGCGGCATGAAGGCCAAGCTGGTGCGCACGGGAAAACCGATGAGCCTGTCGGCACCGCAATTCTTCTTCGCCCGCACCCGCGTCACGGCCGACGAGGCGTTCGCCGGCGATGTCGTCGGCATCCCCAACCACGGCACGCTGCGCATCGGCGACACGCTGACCGAAGGCGAGGAGATCCTGTTTCGCGGCGTGCCGAATTTCGCGCCTGAAATCCTGCGCCGCGTTCGCCTCGGCGATGCCATGAAAGCCAAGAAGCTCAAGGAAGCGCTGCACCAGATGGCCGAGGAAGGCGTCGTGCAATTGTTCTCGCCGGAGGACGGCTCGCCAGCCATCGTCGGCGTCGTCGGCGCCCTGCAGCTCGACGTCTTGAAGGAGCGGCTAAACTTCGAATACACACTGCCGGTCGATTTCGAGATGTCGCGCTTTTCCGTCTGCCGCTGGATATCGGCCGACGACAGGGCCGAACTCCAGCGCTTCATCGAGGCGCATCGCGGCGACATCGCGCGCGATCTCGACAACGATCCGGTGTTCCTCGCCCAGCACGCCTTCTCGCTCAACTACGAGGCCGAGCGCTGGAAGGCGATCCGCTTCACCGCGGTCAAGGATTATCAGGTCCGCGACAGAGCGGCTTGATGCGCCCCTTCCCTTCTCCCTTTGTGGGAGAAGGTGTCGCCGAAGGCGACGGATGAGGGGTGTTCCAGGAAACACCAACGTCTCATTCCGTCCAGCACCCCTCAACCGTCTCGGCGCTTCGCGCCGATCCACCTTCTCCCACAGGGGGAGAAGGAAAGATCGCGTTCGTTCACCCTTTCGCTGCCTCTTCGATCTTGGCGATGTCGATCTTGCTCATCTGCATCATCGCCTGCATCACGCGGCCGGCCTTTTCCGTGTCGGGGTCCAGCAGCAGCCTGGGCAGCTGTTCGGGAACGACCTGCCAGGAGAGGCCGAATTTGTCCTTCAGCCAGCTGCACTGGCTGGGCTGGCCACCGCCCGCGATGAGCCTGTCCCAGAAATAGTCGACCTCTTCCTGCGTCTTGCAGTCGATGGAGAGCGAGACTGCCTGGGTGAACTTGAATTGCGGGCCGCCGTTGAGCGCCTGGAACTGAACGCCGTCGAGCTCGAATGAGACCATCAGCACCTTGCCCTCATTATCGCCGCTGCCCTTGGGCCAGCGCATCACGCTCAGCACCTTCGAATTCTTGAAGATGGAGATGTAATGGTTCATGGCCTCCTCGGCCTGGTCGTCGAACCACAGGCAGGGGGTGATCTTTTGCATTCTCTTGCTCCTCGGGCTGGTTTTGGCTTGTTTCACTCGCAAAACGGCCGGCTGGCAATTGATGCCCGGTCCCGCCGTCTGCTCAAGGACGCTCGAGCAAAACACGATCCGACAGCACTTCTGACTTTTTTACGGCCTGGACCGGCTGCGTCTTTGGCTGGCCGCTCGTTCCGCACCCTGGCGCAGCGCAAAATTGTGGCCAGACCAGAGTGTGCCGTCTATAAGGCCTGCGGCTCAATTCCGGTTTTCCGCACCTTTGGGCGCGACGCAGACAGCAAGGACAGTTCAATGCCCGCCTACCGTTCCCGCACCACCACCCATGGCCGCAACATGGCCGGCGCCCGCGGCCTGTGGCGCGCTACCGGCATGAAGGATTCGGATTTCGGCAAGCCGATCATTGCCGTGGTCAATTCCTTCACCCAATTCGTGCCGGGCCATGTCCATTTGAAGGATCTCGGCCAGCTGGTTGCCCGCGAGATCGAAAAAGCCGGCGGCGTCGCCAAGGAGTTCAACACCATTGCGGTCGATGACGGCATCGCCATGGGCCATGACGGCATGCTCTATTCGCTGCCGTCGCGCGAATTGATCGCCGACTCGGTCGAATACATGGTCAACGCGCACTGCGCCGACGCGATGGTCTGCATCTCGAATTGCGACAAGATCACGCCCGGCATGCTGATGGCGTCGCTGCGCCTCAACATCCCGACCGTCTTCGTCTCCGGCGGGCCGATGGAGGCCGGCAAGGTGGTGCTCGCCGGCAAGAGCCAGGCGCTTGATCTGGTCGACGCTATGGTCGCGGCCGCCGACGACAAGGTGTCCGACGAGGACGTCAGGACCATCGAACGCTCGGCCTGTCCGACCTGCGGTTCCTGCTCCGGCATGTTCACCGCCAATTCGATGAACTGCCTGACCGAGGCGCTCGGCCTGTCCTTGCCCGGCAATGGTTCGACGCTGGCGACGCATGCCGACCGCAAGCGCTTGTTCGTCGAGGCCGGCCACCTGATCGTCGATCTTGCCCAGCGCTATTACGAGCAGGACGACGACACCGCGCTGCCGCGCAGCATCGCCTCGAAGGGCGCCTTCGAGAACGCCATGACACTCGACATCGCCATGGGCGGCTCGACCAACACCGTGCTGCACATCCTCGCCGCGGCACATGAGGGCGAGGTCGACTTCACCATGGAGGACATCGACCGGCTGTCGCGGCGGGTGCCGGTGCTTTGCAAAGTGGCGCCGGCCAAGGCCGACGTCCACATGGAGGATGTCCACCGCGCCGGCGGCATCATGGCCATCCTCGGCCAGCTGGATAGCGCCGGGCTGATCAACCGCGACCTGCCGACGGTGCACACCGCAAGCCTCGGCGAAGCGCTCGATCATTGGGATATTTCGCGCACCACCAGCCAGAATGTCCGCGATTTCTTCCTGGCGGCACCCGGCGGCGTGCCGACGCAAGTCGCGTTCAGCCAGGACCGCCGCTGGGACGATCTCGATCTCGACCGCGAGAAGGGCGTCATCCGCTCGGCCGAACATCCTTTCTCCAGGGATGGCGGCCTTGCCGTGCTGAAAGGCAATCTGGCACTCGATGGCTGCATCGTGAAGACGGCGGGCGTCGATGAATCGATCCTGAAATTCACCGGTCCGGCAAGAGTGTTCGAAAGCCAGGACGCCAGCGTCAAGGCGATCCTGTCGAACGAGATCAAGGCCGGCGATGTCGTCGTCATCCGCTATGAAGGGCCACGCGGCGGACCCGGCATGCAGGAAATGCTCTACCCGACCAGCTATTTGAAGTCGAAAGGCCTCGGCAAAGCCTGCGCACTGATCACCGACGGTCGTTTTTCCGGCGGCACCTCCGGCCTGTCGATCGGCCATGTCTCGCCGGAAGCCGCGGAAGGCGGTCTGATCGGGCTGGTCAGGGAAGGCGACACGATCGAGATCGATATCCCCAACCGCACCATCAGGCTTGCTGTCGACGACTCCGAACTCATCGCCCGTCGCGCCGCGATGGAGGCCAGGGGAACGGCTGCCTGGAAGCCCGAAGAAAAGCGCAAGCGCAAGGTGACGACGGCCTTGCGCGCCTATGCGGCGATGGCGACAAGTGCCGCCAAGGGGGCGGTGCGGTACGTGCCGGAATAGAGGCTTTTCCTTCTCCCCTTCTGGGAGAAGGTGGATTGGCGCGCAGCGCCAAGACGGTTGAGGGGTGCTGGACGGAGTGTCGTCGGCGCCAAGCTGGAACACCCCTCATCCGGCCGCTTCGCGGCTACCTTCTCCCACAAGGGTGTTTGGACTGGGGACATCGCGAACAGATGTGCGAGGACATCGCGAACAGTTTTGCGCTTTTGCGCGAGGGGGTTCGGGATGCC
Source organism: Mesorhizobium sp. M0500 (assembly GCF_040321165.1). Lineage (NCBI taxonomy): Bacteria > Pseudomonadati > Pseudomonadota > Alphaproteobacteria > Hyphomicrobiales > Phyllobacteriaceae > Mesorhizobium > Mesorhizobium sp. M0500. The sequence goes on along the minus strand of NZ_JAMYRB010000016.1, from coordinate 1 downwards.
A